>NZ_JBHYWP010000048.1:0-35860 GCF_042751845.1 Streptomyces sp. NPDC059398
GCGTTCCCGCGCCCGTGCTCGTTTCTCCGCGCGCCAGCCGCGATGTGCGCGGTGCGGGTTGACGGCGGCCGACTCGGCTTCCACGGCGCCCCGTTGGGGACGGCCGGGGCGCTGCCGTACCCCGCTCCGGACTGTGAACCGGCCCTCGCCATGGCGGACGGCCGGGCATGAGTTACCCTCGCAACCTGTGGTGTCGGTCACTCACAGTGGCTGGGGGGATCCAAGTCACCCTCCTGCCCTTAGGGTGAACAGGCGGTATCGCAAGGGTTGTGGAGGCTTGGCGTCCACCTTGCGAGACGGTCACGGAGAGTGCGACCATCACACCGTTCCCTCGTCATCGCAAGGTAGGTCGTCTGTGTCTGTGCAGCACAAAGCAACCAAGCCCCGGACTACAGCAGTCGTTCTCGCCGGTGGTACCGGCCAGCGCGTGGGTCTGTCGATCCCCAAGCAACTGCTGAAGATCGCCGGGAAGGCTGTCATCGAGCACACCCTGACGATCTTCCAGCAGGCCGACTCCATCGACGACATCATCGTGCTGATGGCCCCGGGATACGTACCGGACATCGAGAAGATCGTCGCCAAGTCCGGTCTCACCAAGGTCACCCGGATCATCGAGGGCGGTTCCACCCGTAACGAGACCACCGAGCGCGCCATCGCGGCCCTCGGTGAGGGGCTGGCCGAGGGTGAGGACCGCAACGTCCTCTTCCACGACGCCGTGCGCCCGCTGCTCTCGCAGCGCGTGATCAAGGACTGTGTGGACGCCCTGGACCGCTACCAGGCCGTCGACGTCGCCATCCCGTCCGCGGACACGATCATCGTGACCCGTACGCACGGTGAGGACGGCGAGTTCATCACCGAGGTCCCGGACCGCTCCCGGCTGCGCCGCGGGCAGACCCCGCAGGCCTTCAAGCTCTCCACCATCCGCAGGGCGTACGACGTCGCCAAGGGCGACCCGAACTTCCAGGCCACCGACGACTGCTCGGTCGTGCTCAAGTACCTGCCGGACGTGCCGATCTACGTCGTCGCGGGTGACGAGTACAACATGAAGGTCACCCAGCCCGTCGATGTCTTCATCACCGACAAGCTGTTCCAGCTGGCCTCCACCGCCGCCCCGCGCCAGGCCGACGAGGCCGCCTACCGCGAGCTGCTGACCGGCAAGACCCTGGTGGTCTTCGGCGGTTCGTACGGCATCGGCGCGGACATCGCCGCCATCGCCGAGTCCTACGGCGCGAAGGTGTACGCGCTGGGCCGCTCCACCACCGGTACCCACGTCGAGAACCCGGAGCATGTCGACGACGCGCTCTCCAAGGCGTACTCGGAGACCGGCCGGATCGACTACGTGATCAACACCGCGGGCGTGCTGCGCATCGGCAAGCTGGCCGAGACGGACAACACGACCATCCAGGAAGCGCTGAACGTCAACTACCTGGCGCCGGTGCAGATCGCGCGCGCTTCGTACAAGTACCTGGCGGAGACCAAGGGGCAGCTGCTGCTCTACACCTCCAGCAGCTACACCCGCGGTCGCGCCGAGTACAGCCTGTACTCCTCCACCAAGGCGGCCATGGTGAATCTCACCCAGGCGCTCTCGGACGAGTGGGCCGGCGACGGTGTCCGGGTCAACTGTGTCAACCCGGAGCGTACGGCGACCCCGATGCGCACCAAGGCGTTCGGCCAGGAGCCCGAGGGCAGCCTGCTCTCGTCGGAGGCTGTCGCGCGCACCTCGCTCGACGTGCTGCTCTCCGAGCTGACCGGCCATGTCATCGACGTACGCCAGCAGGACCCGACGCGCGACGCCAGCGCGGAGGCGTCCGGGTTCGAGCAGGCGCTGGCCTCCGTGCTGGATCGTCAGGAAGATGTGTAATACTTCGCTGGTAAACTAGACGTTTCTTTTCGGGCCTCTGTGATCGCGTCGCGCGAATCGCAGAGGCCCGAATGCGTGAGGTCCCGCCTTCACAATTTCCCCAAATAAGGCATCCGGTGAAATCCCCGGATCCCGTCCATCGAATCAATAACCGCAGAAACCCCCAGAATAAACCGGCACCCCCTGGAGCAGGTTCTTCGTGATTTCGACCGCCATTCGGCTGGCGCGCGTAGGCAGCCGGTCCGAGCTGATCGCCGCAGCCTTCATGGGGCTCAGCTACCCGTGCGTGATGATCGCAGCGCTGATCCCCAATATCTGGTTCTTCGCCGCTGCCACCTTTGTGACCTATGTGTCCGACTGGTTCCTGCACCAGCGCCGCAGCTACCTCATCAACCGCCTGGCCAAGGTCCGCGCCGGCCTGTCGATCCGCTTCCTCCTGCGCGAACTGCTGCTTATTCTGCTGCTCGCCCGCCTTCAGCTCGCCGAGCAGAGGGTCTACTACGCCGCCGTCGCGTGTTTCCTGCTCTTCTACGGTCTGCAGGCCGCGCACGGCACGCTGACCACTCTCATCCGGCTCCGCCGCGTCATGCCGGTGGTCACCCGCAATGTCGACCTCGGCGCCATCCCGATCCCCGGGCCTCCGCCGCGCCGGCTGCTGAACCGGGCCGCCGAGAAGATGCTCCACCTGGACGCCTTCGCGATGACCGGCCTGCTGATCGCCGCCAAGACCGGCACCGACGACTACGGCTACCTCGGCATCCTGATCACGCTGGCCCTCGGCATCCTCTACATCGCCGTCCTCGTGCCGTTCATCCTGAAGGGCCGCCGGGTCCCGTCGGCCGCCACGGTGCTCGCGGGGCTCGACGGCTGGCTGCGCCAGTACCGGCCGAGCGTCGTCCTCTACTTCTCGGGCTCCAGGGACTCCGCCTACCAGGTGAACATGTGGCTGGAGACCATGGCCCAGACCGAGGGGCGCCCGCTGATCATCCTGCGTGAGCGCGCCATCGTGTCGCAGCTCGCGTCCACATCGGTGCCCGTGATCTGCGTGCCCGGCGGTGTGCACCTGATGAACATGGACCTCTCCACCGTGCGCGTCGCGCTGTACGCGGCGAACGTCGGCAAGAACATCCACATGCTCCGCGTCCCGACCATCAAGCACGTCTTCATCGGGCACGGCGACAGCGACAAGCTCGCCAGCGTCAACCCGTACAGCAAGGCCTACGACGAGGTGTGGACCGCGGGCCGGGCCGGCCGCGACCGTTACGCGCTGGCCGACGTCGGGGTGCGCGACGAGGACATCGTCGAGGTGGGGCGCCCCCAGCTGGCCCCCATCGAGAGCTGGACCGGCACCCCGAAGCAGCCCGTCCCGACGGTGCTGTACGCCCCCACCTGGGAGGGCTGGGACGACAACCCGGGCAACACCTCGCTGCTGCTGGCCGGCGAGAACATCGTCAAGCGGCTGCTCGCCGCCGAGCAGCCGGTCCGGGTGCTCTACAAGCCGCACCCCTTCACCGGCACCCGCAGTGCGCAGGCCAAGGCGGCGCACCTGCGGATCACGGCCATGGTCGAGAAGGCGGCGGCCGACCGCGCCGCCGAGCCCCGCTGGAGCGAGCAGGCGGCGGCAGGCGCGGCCGACCGGGCCAGGGCCGAGGCCGAGCTGGCCCGCATCGGGGCCGCCCTCGCCGAGCTGGCCGAACGCGGCCGGACGGGCGCCGACGAGTCCGAGGAGTCCCGGGTCTCGCTGGCCGACCCGGAGCGCGAGGACGAGACCGCCGCCCTGCGCGCCGAGTGGAACCGCGCCTACTGGCGGAGCTTCGGCTACTGGGAGCACCGGGTGATCACCGGAGGCGAGCCGCATCTCTACGACTGCTTCAACGAGTCGGACGGCATGGTCTCGGACATCTCCAGCGTCGTCTCCGACTTCATCGCGAGCGGAAAGCCCTACGCCGTCACCGACTCGGCCGAACTGGGCGCCGAGGAATTCAAGAGGCAGAACACCGCCGTACGTGCTGCGGTGATCCTCTCCAACAAGGCCAAGGAGATCGACCAGCTGCTCGCGGCGATCACCGACTCGTCCACCGACCCGCTGGCCGACGACAGGCGGGAGCTGAAGGAGTACCTCCTCGGCCCCGACGAGCCGACCTCGATGGAGCAGTTCAACGCCGCGGTACGGGCGCTCACGGCCAAGGCCGACGCGCGCAACGCGGCCGTGGCCCAGCGCATGGCCGGGACCGAACCGGAGGGCGCTCCCGGTCTGAACGACTCGGGCGCCACCCGCGTCGACTCGGCCGTGGGCGACTGACAGGTCTCTGGCCAGAACCCTTCGTACGGCCGTTCGCGCACCCCGCGCGGACGGCCGTACGACGTTCTCCTTACGGTTCCGCAACGCAACAATGGATAAAATCTCACAGGACGGATCAAGCCAGACCGACTTCTCGCAAGGGACCATCACGTGAAGGCTCTCGTCCTTTCCGGCGGTGCGGGCACGCGCCTGCGCCCCATCACTCACACCTCGGCCAAACAGCTCGTACCGGTGGCCAACAAGCCGGTGCTGTTCTACGGACTCGAAGCCATCGCCGACGCGGGCATCACCGATGTCGGCATCGTCGTGGGCGACACGGCAGAGGAGATCCGCGAGGCAGTCGGGGACGGATCCCGCTTCGGGATCAAGGTCACCTACATCCCGCAGGAGGCACCGCGCGGTCTGGCCCACGCCGTCCTCATCTCGCGTGATTTCCTCGGCGACGACGACTTCGTGATGTACCTCGGGGACAACTTCATCGTCGGGGGGATCACGGGTCTGGTCGACGGCTTCCGCGCCGAGCGCCCCGACGCCCAGATCCTGCTCACCAAGGTCCCCGACCCGACAGCGTTCGGTGTGGCCGAGCTGGACGGCGAAGGCCGCGTCGTCGGGCTTGAGGAGAAGCCGGAGGTCCCCAAGAGCGATCTCGCACTCGTCGGCGTCTATCTCTTCACCCCGGCCGTGCACGAGGCCGTCCGCTCCATCGGCCCGTCCCGGCGCGGCGAGCTGGAGATCACCCACGCCATCCAGTGGCTGATCGACCAGCGCAAGGACGTGCACTCCACGACGATCTCCGGTTACTGGAAGGACACCGGCAACGTCACCGACATGCTGGAGGTCAACCGCGCGGTCCTGGAGACCGTCGACCCCTGCGAGGAGGGCACGGCCGACGAGGCCAGCGAGATCATCGGGCGGGTCATGATCGAGAAGGGCGCCCAGGTCGTCCGCAGCCGTATCGTGGGGCCCGCGATCATCGGCGCGTCCACGGTGATCAGGGACGCGTATGTCGGTCCGTACACCTCGGTCTCCGAGGGGTGCCGGATCGAGGACAGCGAGATCGAGTACTCCATCGTCCTGCGCGGTTCCTCGATCACCGGGGTCCGCAGGATCGCGGCCTCGCTGATCGGCCGGGGCGTCGAGGTGACGCCCTCTCCCCGCAGCCCGGCAGCCCACCGACTTGTCCTCGGCGACCACAGCAAGGTGCAGATCTCTTCATGACGAACAGGATTCTGGTGACCGGCGGCGCCGGCTTCATCGGCTCGCACTACGTCCGTACGCTCCTCGGCCCGCAGGGCCCCGGCGATGTCACGGTCACCGTGCTCGACAAGCTCACCTACGCGGGCAACCCGGCCAACCTCGACGAGGTCAGGGAGCACCCCGGATTCTCCTTCGTGCAGGGGGACATCTGCGATCCCGCGCTGGTGGACAGGGTGATGGCGGACCACGACCAGGTGGTGCACTTCGCCGCCGAGTCCCATGTGGACCGGTCCATCGACGGCGGCGCCGAATTCGTACGGACCAATGTGGTCGGCACCCACACCCTGGTCGACGCGGCGCACCGGGCCGGTATCGGCACCTTCGTGCACATCTCCACCGACGAGGTGTACGGCTCGATCGACGAGGGCTCCTGGCCCGAGACCCACCCGCTCGAACCCAACTCGCCGTACTCGTCGGCCAAGGCGTCCAGCGATCTGATCGCGCTCTCCTACCACCGCACCCACGGTCTGGACGTACGGGTGACCCGCTGCTCCAACAACTACGGGCACCACCACTTCCCGGAGAAGGTCATCCCGCTCTTCATCACCAACCTGCTGGACGGCAAGTCCGTCCCGCTCTACGGTGACGGCGGCAACGTCCGCGACTGGCTGCACATCGACGACCATGTGCAGGGCATCGAGCTGGTCCGTACGAAGGGCCGGGCGGGCGAGGTGTACAACATCGGCGGCGGCACCGAGCTCTCCAACAAGGAGCTCACCGGGCTGCTGCTGAAGGCATGCGGGGCCGACTGGGAGACCAGCGTCGAGTACGTCGCCGACCGCAAGGGCCACGACCGGCGGTACTCGGTGGACTGCGCCAAGATCCGCACGGAGCTGGGGTACGAGCCCCGCCGGGAGTTCGCCGACGGGCTCGCGGAGACCGTGCGGTGGTACCGCGACAACCGCGCCTGGTGGGAGCCGCTGAAGGAGCGTGCGGCGCTCGTCTGACGCGCCCTCACCGGCGGCCGGCCGGCCGCCGCCGCACCCAACCGGCGTACAACCAACTGCAGCCCCCGCCGGTCATCGTGAGCAACCCAAGCCGTCGGAAGGCCGCTCGCGATGCACGCACCCCGTCTCCGCTCCGTACTCCTGACCGCACCCGGGCTCGCCGCGGCGCTCGCCGTCGCCGGCCTGACCGGTCCTCCCGCCGCGGTGGCCGCTGCCCCGGCCGCCACGGCTCCACACCAGGACTTCAACGGTGACGGTTACCAGGATCTGGTGGTCGGCGCCCCGGGCGGCACGGTCGGCGGCCGGGCGAAGGCCGGGTACGTCACTGTCCTCTACGGCTCTGCGCACGGTGTATCGGCCGCCTCCCACCTCACCGTCAGCCGGGCCACCCCCGGTGTCCCGGGCGACCCGGCCGCCGGGCAGGGCTTCGGCGCCGGCACCGCGGCGGCCGACCTGGACGGCGACGGCTACACCGACCTGGCCGTCGGCGGGCCGCTCGCCGCCGACGCGGTCATCGTCTGGGGCGGCCCGGACGGCCTGCCCGGCGGCACCGCGGTCCCCGGCCACGGCAACCTGGTGCAGACCGGCGACTACAACGGCGACGGCCACCCCGACCTGATGGCGCTCCGTACCGGCGTCCCGGCGGGCGACGACCCGACCGGCTCCGACGGGCTGGTCTGGAACGGCCCGGTCAGCCGGGCCGGAGCCCCGGCGTCCAGCTCGCACTTCACCGGGGAGCAGTACCACGACCTGTACGCGGCCGCGTCCGGCGATGTGAACGGCGACGGGCGCGACGACCTCGCGTTCACCGAGTACACCGGGGACGGCGGCTTCGGCACCGCGCTCTTCCTCAGCGGCGCCGCCGGGCCGGGCGACCGCGGCACCCCCGTGAAGGCCGCGGCGGACGCGCACGCGGCCGTGACCATCGGCGATGTCAACGGCGACGGCCGCGGCGACCTGGTCCTCGGGAACACCGGCGGCGACGCCGGAGAGGTGACGGTCGCCTACGGCGCGCCCACCGGCCTCAGCCCCGAGCGGGAGTGGACCACCCTCACGCAGGACACCCCGGGGGTCCCGGGCAGCGCCGAGCCGGGCGACGGTTTCGGCGCCGCGCTGTCGGCCGGGGACGTGAACGGCGACGGTATCGACGACATCGCGGTCGGCGCCCCCTACGAGGATCTGGGCACCACCCGGGACGCCGGCTATGTGACCCTGCTGCCCGGCAGCGCCGCCGGGCCGACCGGCCGGGGCGCGCAGGCGTTCAGCCAGGACACCGCGGGCGTTCCTGGCACGGCCGAGGCGGACGACCGGTTCAGCAGCGCGGTCCGGCTGCTCGACATCAATGGCAACGGCTACGCCGATCTGGCGTCCGCCGCGGTGAACGAGGACGGCGGGAACGGTGCGGTCTGGGTGCTGCGGGGCCGCCCCGAAGGGCTGGTGACCGACGCCGCCGCGGTGGCCGGACCGGTCGGCGCCGGGGCACCGGCGGCCAAGGCCGCGTTCGGACAGCACCTCGGGTAGCGTCGGCCGCGTCCGTCGGACCGTGGCGGACCCTGCCGGACCCCGACGGGCTCCGCCGGACGCGACCGACGCAGAGAACAGGTGGAACATGAGCGGCAGTTGGCTGGTCACCGGGGCGGGCGGCATGCTCGCCTGGGACCTCCTCGCGCGGCTGGCGGACGAGGACACCCCGGCGGTCGGCCTGGACCGTGCGGCGCTCGACATCACCGACCCGGCGGCCGTCCGTGGCGCGCTGGCGGAGCACCGCCCTGCGGTCGTCGTGAACTGCGCGGCCTGGACCGCCGTGGACGACGCCGAGGCCAAGGAGGACCAGGCGCTCGCCGTCAATGGCACGGGCCCCCGGGTGCTGGCCGAGGCGTGCCGGGAGAGCGGCGCCGTACTGCTCCAGATCTCCACGGACTACGTGTTCGCCGGTGAGGGCACCGAGCCGTACGCCGAGGACGCCCCGGTCGCCCCGCGCAGCGCGTACGGCCGGACCAAGCTGGCCGGGGAGCGGGCCGTGCTGAACGTGCTGCCCGAACGCGGATACGTGGTCCGTACGGCCTGGCTGTACGGAGCGGGCGGCGGCAACTTCGTCCGGACGATGGTCCGCCTCGAAGGCGTCAAGGACACCCTGGACGTCGTGGACGACCAGCGCGGCCAGCCCACCTGGACCGCCGATCTGGCGGATCTGCTGGTGCGGCTCGGCGCGGGCGCCCTCGCCGGTACCGCGCCCGCCGGTGTCTACCACGGCACCAGCGGCGGTGCGACGACCTGGTTCGGGCTCGCCCGGGAGATCTTCCGGCTGCTGGCGGCCGACCCGGCGCGGGTGCGGCCCACGACCAGCGAGGCGTTCGTGCGGCCCGCGCCCCGCCCCGCGTACAGCGTGCTCGGGCACGACCGCTGGGCTGCGGCGGGCATCGAACCGCTCCGCGACTGGCGGCTCGCGCTGGCCGACGCGTTCCCGGCCCTGGTCGCCGCCGAACGCTCCTGAGCTGCCGGAACGGGGCTGTGTGCGGCGATTCGGTAAATGTTCTGTCACCCTGTTCCGATGTTTCCGGGGACCAGATGTTTCCGGTGACCTGGAGTCCCTCTATTTAATGGATGTTTAAATCGAGCACCGACCTTTCACGGCCCGCCCCGATGATGTAGCTTCGCCGGGGATCGGACCAGTCGTTATTTCGACGAAGGGCGCTCCCCAGTGAACCGTCATGAATTCCTGCGCGGCATCCACCGCACATACCGTCCCCGCACCTATCTGGAGATCGGGGTCAATGACGGTCGCAGTCTGGCGCTTTCCCGGGTGCCTTCGATCGCCGTCGACCCGGCGTTCAAGGTCGTGACGTCGATCAGCTGCGATGTGCATCTGGTCAAGCAGACGAGTGACGCGTTCTTCGCCAGGAAGGACCCGCTGCTGCACCTGCGGACCGGGCGCAACCCCTTCCGGGCCCTCGCCCGCCGGGACCCGCTGGGCCTGCTGGGCGCCGAACCCCGGCTCGAATTCTCCTTCATCGACGGCATGCACCTCTTCGAGTTCGCCCTGCGCGACTTCATGAACGTCGAGAAGCACGCCCGCTGGAACAGCGTGATCGTCCTGGACGACATGCTGCCGCGCAACATCGACGAGGCGGCCCGCGACCGGCACACCGGGGCGTGGACGGGCGATGTCTACAAGGTCGCCGAAGTGCTGCGCAGGTTCCGCCCGGACCTGCTGGTGGTCGAGGTGGACACCAAGCCGACCGGGGTGGTCGCCGTCTTCGGCGCCGACCCTTCGAGCACCGTACTGAAGCAGAACTACGACGCGATCCTCGCTAAGTACGTCACCGAGGACCCGCAGGACGTCCCCGCGGAGGTGCTGGGCCGCAAGCGCGCGGTGGCCCCCGAGGCGCTGCTCGGCGCCGGCTTCTGGCCCGCGCTGATCCGTGCCCGCAACCTCAACCGCCCGCGCTCGGCCTTCACCGGTCTGCGTCGGCAGATCGAACGCGTCACGGGCTGACCGCCCCGCCCCGACGGTGGATGCCGCGCCCCGCGCCGCACGGTGATCGCAGTGCCCCCGAACCGCGAACGCCGCCCCCCGGAGGAGACGCGGCGTTCACCGTCCAGTCGTTCACCGTCCCGTCGTTCACCGTCCCGTCGTTCACCGTCCCGTCCGGGCCGCCGCGGTCAGTCCCGCAGTTCCTCGGTGTACGCGACACAGTCCGCGTACGAGGGCAACAGCCCCTGGGCCTCGGCCTCGGCGAGCGTCGGCGCCGCCGCGTCCTTCTCGGAGAGCAGCGGCGTGACGTCCGCCGGCCACTCGACGGCCAGCTCCGGGTCGAGCGGATGGATGCCGTGCTCGCGCTGCGGGGCGTATCCCGCGGAGCAGAGGTAGATCACGGTGGCGTCGTCGGTCAGCGCGAGGAAGGCGTGGCCGAGCCCTTCGGAGAGATAGACGGAGCGGTGGTCCACGTCGTCGAGCCGGACGGCCTCCCACTTCCGGTACGTGGGTGAGCCGACCCGGATGTCCACGACGACGTCGAGCACGGCGCCGCGTACGCACTTGACGTACTTGGCCTGGCTCGGCGGCACATCGGCGAAGTGAATTCCGCGGAGCGTGCCCCTGCGGGAGACCGAGCAGTTGGCCTGGGCGAGCCGCAGGCTGTGACCGGCCGCCTCGGACAGATCGGACTCCCTGAACCATTCGTGGAAACCGCCGCGGCTGTCCGGGAAGACCTTCGGCTCATGCACCCAGGCTCCCTCGATGGCGAGCTGCCGCATCAGATCACGTCCTTGTCTGCATTTCCGCTGTCGGGACATCTGGAATCTGTGGGATTTCCACAGGGGCTGGACGGGGGAATTCCCGCGGGCCCGCAATGCGCTGCCCGCCTCTCACCGGTCCCTCTCGACCGTCTCTCCCGGCGTGGCTCCGTACGGTGCCGTGCTGCTCCGCGCCGCTCCGTACTGCGTGCGACCGCGCGGTGCCGCTTCGTGCCGTACCGCTTCCCGCTGTGCCGCTTCCTGCCGGAGAGCCGTCCGCCGGGCGGTGATCCTATCGAGTGCGCCGCGGCTCCGGCCGGCTGGCCCCGCCGTGGAAGGAATGGGAAATTTCGAAACCAAGGCCGGGTGCCGGTCCCGCCGGCGGGTGTGATATGACCGCACCTTGTTTGAAGTGGGCGGATATAAGTACGGCCTGTGAGGCAACTAAATGCCGTCCTCGGCCATCTCACTGTTGTGATGAGCACCAGTGAGCCCGATGTGACCGTGGTCGTCGGGGCCTATGAAGCGATGCCGTACCTCGTCAAGTGCCTGGAGTCCGTGGAGGCTCAGACCCTGGGCGCCGAGCGGATCGAGATCGTCGCCGTGGACGACGGATCGACGGACGGCACGGGGGAGTACCTTGAGGAGTTCGCGGCCAGGTCCGCGATACGTACGACAGTCGTCCGGCAGAAGAACTCCGGAGGCCCCAGCGGACCGCGCAACGTCGGGCTCGGGCTCGCTCGCGGGCGGTATGTCTTCTTCCTCGACGCCGACGACTACTTCGGCGAGGAGGCGCTGGAGCGCATGGTCGCGATGGGCGACCGCGCGGGTACGGACGTGGTACTGGGGAAGGTCGTCGGCGTCAACCGCGGCGCCCCCAAGTCCATGTGGAGGGAGACCGTCGAGCGCGCGGACGTCTTCGACTCACAGATCAAGTTCACCCTGAGCGCCCAGAAGCTCTTCCGGCGCTCCCTGCTCGAACGCCTCGCGCTCACCTTCGACGAGAGCCTCAAGACGGGCGAGGACGCGCTCTTCACGCTGGAGACGTATCTGCGCGGTGACGGGGTTTCCGTCATCTCCGACTACACCTGCTACTACCTGGTGGGGCGCGACGACGGCAAGCATGTGACGAAGAGCGGCAGTTACGTGCTGCGCTTCGACTCGGCGCGGGCCCTGATGGGGCTGGTCGGCCGCTGCCTCCCGCCGGGTGTGAAGCGCGACAAGCTCATGGTGCGCCCCTTCGTGGTCACGCTGCTCCCGCAGTTCGGCCCCGGCTTCCTCAAGCAGACGGCCGAGGTCCAGCAGAAGCGGATGGAGCTCGCGGCGCCGCTGATGGCCGAGTACTGGAACCCGGGCGTGGCCGGGAGACTCAAGCCGGCCGAGAGGCTGCGGCTGCACTGCGTCGCGCTCGGCCGGACGGACCTCCTCATCGGCGCGCTCAACCAGCTCAAGAAGAACAAGCAGCCCGAGCGGGTCGGCCGGGGCCTCAACGGCACGTACCACCTCGCCCTTCCGTACTTCAGGGACCCCTTGGCCGGGATCCCCGACTACGTCTACGCCATGCCCTGCCCGCCGGTCTGGCGGCGGCTGCCCGCGGCCGGCCGCACCCGGATCCGCAGGCTGCGCAAGTGGGCCTCGGCCCGCCCTGTCCAGCGCGTGGAATACCCGCGCGCGGGCGGACAGGGCTGACATAGATTCGGTCGTGTGACAGAGGCAAGGCAAGAGGCAAGGCAACTCGTAGCGGACGCACGCAGGATCGTCGTGAAGGTCGGATCCTCCTCCCTCACGACCGCGGCCGGCGGCCTCGACGCGGACCGGGTGGACGCCCTCGTCGACGTACTGGCGAAGGTCAGGAGCGGTGGCGAGAAGGAGATCGTGCTGGTCTCCAGCGGCGCCATCGCCGCCGGGCTCGCCCCGCTGGGACTGGCCCGCCGCCCCAAGGACCTGGCCAGGCAGCAGGCCGCCGCCAGCGTCGGCCAGGGGCTGCTGGTCGCCCGGTACACCGCCTCCTTCGCGCGCTACGGCGTCCGGGTCGGCCAGGTGCTGCTGACCTCCGACGACACCAGCCGCCGGGCCCACTACCGCAACGCCTACCGGACCCTGGACCAGCTCCTCGCCATGGGCGCACTGCCGGTCGTCAACGAGAACGACACCGTCGCCACGGACGAGATCCGCTTCGGGGACAACGACCGGCTGGCCGCCCTCGTGGCCCATCTCGTACGGGCCGATCTGCTCGTCCTGCTCTCGGACGTCGACGGCCTGTACGACGGCGACCCCGCGAAGCCCGGCACCCACCGGATCGCGGAGGTGGCGGGCCCCGAGGACATCGCACACGTCTCCATCGGCTCGGCGGGAAAGGCGGGCGTCGGCACCGGCGGCATGGTCACCAAGGTCGAGGCGGCCCGGATCGCCGCAGCGGCCTCCGTGCCGGTCGTGCTGACCTCGGCCTCCCGGGCCGCCGACGCCCTCGCGGGCCGGGACACCGGCACGTACTTCCACCGCACCGGCCGCCGCTCGGCCGACCGGCTGCTCTGGCTCCAGCACGCGTCGACGCCCCGGGGCGCGCTCACCCTGGACGACGGAGCCGTACGGGCGGTGGTGGAGCGGAACTCCTCGCTGCTGCCCGCCGGAATCGCCGCGGTCGAGGGCGAGTTCAGCGCCGGCGACCCGGTGGAGCTGCGGGACACGGCGGGCCGCACCGTCGCCCGCGGTCTGGTCAACTTCGACGCCAAGGAACTCCCGCAGCTCCTCGGCCGCTCCACCCGAGATCTGGCCCGTGAACTCGGCCCGGCCTACGAACGTGAAGTCGTACACAGGGACGATCTCGTTGTCATGGCCCCCTGAAACGGCTGAAAGACCAGCCTTTCAGCAGGGACCTTCCTGAAAACCGTCACGCGCCGGGCGCCGGGCTGGTCAACTTTGTCCGGGAGCCCCCTCCCGACCGCTGCCCCGGCCCCTCGCCGCGGGACAGACGCCGCAACGCACACAGGAGGCCGCCGGTGAGACGAGCCCGCCCCGGGGCGCCGCCCCGAGGAACCGGGGAGCGGACCCTGACGAGTGTCGGCGCGGGGGCCGGCTTCGACGAACGTCCGGAAGGGGACGCGGACGGAGAACAGCGCCCGCAGCGGCCCGGCGAGAACCCCGCCCTGTCGAAGCTCTGGCACATCACCCTGAGCGTCTCGGGCCGCCCCGCCCCGATCAAGGAGGTCAGACGCGGTCTCGAACAGCTCGCCCACGACCACCCCTTCCTGCTGACCAGCCGGTACGCCGACGACCACGCGGAGATCCGTTACTGGGAGGAGGCACGGGACCTGCACGACGCCGCAGCCGTGGCCCTGCGCCTCTGGGGCGAGCACCGTTCCACGTCCCGGCTGCCGCCGTGGGAGATCGTGGGTCTGGAGGTCATCGACCGGGAGACCTACCACCTGCGGATCGCCGAGGGGTACGGCCCGCCGCCCGCGGCGCCCGTGGGGGTGCATCCCTTCTGACTGCATCCCTTATGACGGCCTCCGCCGTCTCGGAGCGTGGGATGACGGACGGACGCCCGCAGACCGCCCATTAGTCTGCGGGCATGACCTCGCTCTCCCCGCTCTCCGACCAGTCCCCGGTCATCCAGGCCGCCTACCGGTCCCGCGCCGCCGCGGCCGACCTCGCGCCGCTGCCGCGTGCGGCCAAGGACGACGCGCTGCTGGCGATCGCCGACGCGCTTGAGGTGCGTACGTCCGAGATCGTCGAGGCCAACGCCGAGGATGTCGCGAGGGCCAGGGCCGACGGCGCGGCCGAGACGGTCATCGACCGCCTCACCCTCACCCCCGAGCGCATCCGCGCCATCGCCGGTGACGTACGGGACGTCGCGGCCCTGCCCGACCCGGTCGGCGAGGTCGTACGCGGCTCGACGCTGCCCAACGGCATCGACCTGCGCCAGGTGCGGGTGCCGCTCGGCGTCGTCGGGATCATCTACGAGGCCAGGCCCAATGTGACCGTGGACGCCGCCGCGCTCTGCCTGAAGTCGGGCAACGCGGTACTGCTGCGCGGCTCGGCCTCCGCGTACGCCTCCAACACCGCGCTCGTCCGGGTGCTGCGCGACGCGGTCGGCGGCTCCGGGCTGCCGGCCGACGCCGTCCAGCTGGTGCCGGGCGAGTCCCGCGAGTCCGTGCGGGAGCTGATGCGCGCCCGCGGCATGGTCGACGTGCTGATCCCGCGCGGCGGTGCGTCCCTGATCCGCACGGTCGTCGAGCAGTCCACCGTGCCGGTCATCGAGACCGGCACCGGCAACTGCCATGTGTACGTGGACGCCCAGGCCGATATCGACATGGCCGTCGCCATCCTCGTCAACTCCAAGGCGCAGCGGCCCTCCGTCTGCAACGCGGCCGAGACCCTCCTGGTCCACCGGGACATCGCGGACGCCTTCCTGCCGAAGGCACTCGACGCGCTCGCGGAGGCGGGCGTGACCGTGCACGGCGACGAGCGGGTGCTCGGGTACGCCGCCGGTACGAAGGCCACGGTCGTGGAGGCGACCGCCGACGACTGGGAGGCCGAGTACCTCTCGTACGACATCGCGGCAGCCGTCGTCGACTCGCTGGACGCCGCCGTCGCGCACATCAGGCTGTGGACATCCGGCCACACCGAGGCGATCGTCACCACATCGCAGGCCGCGGCCCGCCGCTTCACCCAGCTGGTCGATTCCACGACGGTCGCTGTGAACGCGTCCACCCGATTCACCGACGGCAGCCAGTTCGGATTCGGCGCCGAGATCGGCATCTCCACACAGAAGCTGCACGCCCGGGGCCCGATGGGGCTGCCCGAGCTGACCTCGACCAAGTACATCGTGACAGGAGACGGTCACACTCGGTAACCCCCTGACCGGTCGGCTTCGCACTCTCCCTGCCCAAATCGCCCCACCGGGTCTACTCTGAGGGCGTGCCTGACGACGTGGGGGGCAGGCCGTTCCAGGACGGCTGGGAGCCTGACGACGACCGCGGAGGAGCGGACGAGGAATTCGCCTCCGTGGTCTTCGGCGAGGACTTCGTCAGGGCCGCCACCATCCATGAGCCGACCGCGGTCGAGCGGCTGCTGGCCGCCGCCGAGGCGCGCGCGGAGGCCGAGGCCGCAAGGGCGCGCGCGGGCGGCCCGGGCGGCGATGACGACTACTTCGACGAGTACGACGAGTTCCTCCGCGAGAACGCCGCGGACCACGGCCTGTTCTACGGGCCCGGCGGCCCCGGTGCGTACGGCGTGGGCCCCGACGACGGCGAGAGCGGTCCCTACGGTCTGCACGGCGGCACCCTGCGCCCGTACCGCGGCAGGGCGCGCTGGCACCGGCCGGTGGCCTGGCTGCTGGCCCTCGTCATGGGGATCGGCATGGTGGCCCTGGCCTTCGCCGCGGTCTACCGGGGAGCGTCGGCCAGCCGGCAGGACCAGGTGCCGGCGCCCGTGACGACCGGGGTCGGCGCGGTGCCGGGCGGCGCGAGCGTCACCCGGTCATCGCCGTCACCCTCCGGGCACTCCGCGAGCGAGTCCGCCGGGCACTCCGCGAACCGGTCGGCGGGCACTGCGACGACCGCTCGCTGAGCCATTCGGCCCCACCTGTCCCCGCCCTTCCCCGCACGCCCTGACCGGGCCACCCGGCCGCCGGGACCCGCCCCGGCCACGGCCCTGCGGGCCTCCACGCGCCGGAGGGGCGCGACCGGCGCCGAAGTTGGCCCGTACCGGGGCGTTTAGGCAGCCCCGCCACGACCTAGTCTCAAGGTATGGCGGGGCGCGATGAGCCACCCGAGGGGTCACCCGAGGGCCTGCCCAGCGGTGGCGACGACGAGTACCGGTCCGTCGTCTTCGACGAATCGTTCATCCGGGCTGCCCGGCTCCAGGAGTTCTCCGCGCAGGAGCGGATGGGCCGGCACGCGCGGGCCGTCCGCAGCCGCTCCGGCTGGCCGCGCAGAGGCCCCGGACGCCTGCTCGTCGCACTGGCGCTCCTGGTGGTGGCCTTCGGCACCGCCGTCTTCATGGGCATCCACCACCCGTACCGGCCGCCGCAGGTGCCCCGGGCCCAGCCCTTGCGCACCACGGTCGTCCCGCTCGCGCCGCGCGGCACGGTGCCGGGCGGCACACCGGCCGACCTCTTCGCGCACAGCCCGGCCGCCGCCTTCCGCACCGGCGCCGACGGGGTGAACCCGCCGGGGGCCCGGAGCACCGCGCACTTCGCGTACAGCGAGGTACTGGCCGCGCTGAAGATCGCCCGGCAGTACGTCGTGGCGTCCTCGCTGGACCCCGCCGTGCTGATGGGCGGCCCGGCACAGAAGGTCAGGGACCTGATCGCCCCCGACCAGTACCCGCAGTTCGACCGGAGTCTGGCCGCGCCGTCGGCGGACGGCCGCCACGCGGCGACCGGCTGGCTGGTCCGCTTCGATCCCGCACGGGTGGCGCTGGCCGGCCCGGATGTACGGGTGGCGGGCGTCATGCGGTACGAGGAGTCGGCGGACCGGACGCTGGAGGTGGTCGCCGACCACACCTTCGTCTATCCGCTCAGGCCGGCCGGGCCCCGGGCCGGGAGGACCGGGTCGGCGACGGCGGACGGCGCCTCGCTCTTCACCGTCCGCCGCGAGGTGCACTTCCGTTTCGCCGCCGAGGACCTGCGGCTGCGCCAGGCGGAGGTCACCGTCGCCGATGTGCAGGCCGGGCCGCAGAGCTGCACGGCCGACGTGGCGAACCGGCTGCGCCCGCTGCTCGCCGGGGAGCGCGCGTCAAACGGCGGCCCGGCCGGCACCGATCCGTACGCCACCGGGCAGCCGGCCACCTCCCTGTGCGGGACGCTCGCCGCTAGGTCGCAGCCGGTCCTTCCGTAGGACCGGCGGGGCCGCCAGGGCTGTCAGGACCGGCGGAGCCGCCAGGACCGGCGGAGCCGCCAGGACCGGCGGAGCCGCCAGGACCGGTGGAGTCGTCGCCGGACCCGCCGTCCGTGGCACCGCCGTCCTTCCCCGTACCGCCCCTGGCGCCGCCGCCCGCTCCGCCCGTGAACTTCCCGCGCAGCTTTCCGCCCAGGTCACCGGCGCCGCCCGCGATGTCGCCCACCAGCTTCATCAGCGGGTCCTTGCTGGTGCGCACCGTGTCGGCGTAGTGCGAAGCGGATTCGCGGAAGGAGTCGCCGACCGATGTGTCCTTGTCCTCGTCGCGCCGGGGATAGTGCCCGTCCATGATCCGCTGGAAGTCCCGGCTCTCCGCCCACTTCTTCAGCTCGGCGGCGCGCACGGTGGTGAAGGGGTGGCTGCGCGGCAGTACGTTCAGGATCTTGAGCACCGAGTCCCGCAGGTCGCCGCCCGCCTCGTACTCCTCGGCCTGCTCCAGGAACGCGTCCACGTTCATCTCGTGCAGATGGTTGCCACCGGCGATCTTCATCAGACCGCGCATCGACGCCCGGAGGTCCTGGCCGACCAGCAGCCCCGCCCGGTCGGCGGAGAGCTCCGACTTGCGGAACCACTCGCGCAGCGCCGTCACCAGCGCCATGACCGCCACATTGCCCAGCGGGATCCAGGCGACCTTCAGCGCGACGCTCGTGAGGAAGAGCAGGAGCGTGCGGTACACCGCGTGGCCGGAGAGCGCGTGCCCCACCTCATGGCCGACGACCGCACGCATCTCCTCCTCGTCGAGGAGCTCGACGAGACCCGTGGTGACCACGATGATCGGCTCGTCCAGGCCGATGCACATCGCGTTGGGCCGGGGGTCCTGCGTGACGTACAGGGCGGGGACCTTCTCCAGGTCCAGGATGTAGCAGGCGTCGCGCAGCATCACGTGGAGGTGCGCGAACTGGGCGTCGCTCACCCGCACCGAGTCGGAGAGGAAGAGCAGCCGCAGGCTGCGCTCGGGCAGCAGCCCGCTGAGCGCCTTGAGGACGGTGTCGAAACCGGTGAGCCTGCGCAGCGCCACCAGGGCCGACCGGTCCGCCGGATGTTCGTACGCCCGTGAGGAGATGCCCTGGAAGCGCCTGCGCCGCCTGCCGGGCACGTTCTCGTGACCTTCCCCGTCGCGGCTTCCCCGACCGCTCCCGTAATCGCCGTCCGTCATGGATGTCCCCCTGCCTTCTGTCCTCGTCGAGCCCTGCCCGTCCCCCTGACGGCCCCCAGCGTATGCGGTGGGGCTACCGTGTGGCGGGGGTCCAACACCGAGAAGGAGCGAACCCGTCATGCCGGACGCGACCACACTGCTCGCCGCTGCCTCGAACCAGCAGGGGCCGGGCGACACCCTGCGGGTCCTGCTGGTCGTCCTGCTGGTCGGGGCTGTCCTGCTCGCCTGGTTCCTCCTGCGCGGATATCGCGACAACGACTGAGTCGGCGTGAGCGTGCCCCGGGGCCCCGCATACGATGTCCGCGAAGCCCCCGCTCCGACTCCCGGATAGGTCCTGCTGACCATGAGCCTCCACACCACCACCGCCCACCTCGCCACTCTCGCCTCCGAGAGCGGACACGGCGGTAACCACCCCAGCCTCAGCCCGTACCTCACCGGTGGCGGCGCGCTCTTCGCGCTCCTGCTGCTGCTGTGGATCACCACCCGCTTCAACCGCGACCGCTGACCCGCGGCGCTGACGGGTGGATGGCGGCCCAGTAGGGTCTGCACGCATGGGAGAGCAGAAGAGGCGTCTCGGCGTGATGGGCGGGACTTTCGACCCGGTCCACCACGGACACCTGGTGGCCGCCAGTGAGGTGGCCTCCCAGTTCCGGCTGGACGAGGTCGTGTTCGTACCGACCGGGCAGCCGTGGCAGAAGAGCCACAAGGTGGTCTCCCCGGCCGAGGACCGCTACCTGATGACGGTCATCGCGACCGCCTCCAACCCGCAGTTCTCGGTCAGCCGCATCGACATCGACCGCGGCGGGCCGACGTACACCATCGACACCCTGCGGGATCTGCACGACCTCAACGCCGACACGGACCTCTTCTTCATCACCGGTGCCGACGCACTCTCCCAGATCCTCACCTGGCGGAACGCCGAAGAGCTCTTCGCACTCTCCCATTTCATCGGCGTGACCAGGCCGGGCCATGTCCTGACGGACGACGGCCTGCCGGAAGGCGGTGTCTCCCTGGTGGAGGTGCCCGCCCTGGCCATCTCGTCGACCGACTGCCGTGCCCGGGTCGAGCAGGGTGACCCGGTCTGGTATCTGGTTCCGGACGGTGTGGTGCGCTACATCGACAAGCGCCAGCTGTACCGCGGCGCATGAGCCGTGGAGAGGGGCACCGTTGAACGACCGACAGAACCCGTACGTGCAGTACGACCAGTACGGGCAGCCGATGCAGCTCGTCGGGTACGACGAGTACGGGCAGCCGGTGTACCAGCAGGTGCAGCCGCCGCAGGATCAGCAACAACAGCCTCAGCAACACCAGGCTCCGCACCACCAACAGCCGCACCACCAGCAGAGTTACGACCCGTACGCGCAGCAGCACCAGCAGGCCCCCGGCTACGGATACGACCCGTACGCGCAGCAGCAGCCCCCGCCCGCGTCCTCGCCGTATCAGGGCCAGGGGCAGGGCCAAGGGCAGAGCCAGGGCCAGGGGTACGGCTACGACACCGGGCAGACCGGGCAGCAGCCCGCCGTGGACACCACCCAGCAGTGGATCCCGCAGCAGAGCCGGCCCGAGCAGCCGCAGCGTGAGCAGTCCGCACAGCCCGTACAGTCCGAGCGCTCCGAACAGCCCCCGGAGCAGCCGAAGCGGGCCGTTCCCGGGCAGCGTCGGCCCGCGCAGGGCGACGACGAGTACCGGACCGAGCAGTTCTCCTTCATCGAGGAGCCCGACGAGGACTCCGAAGAC
This sequence comes from Streptomyces sp. NPDC059398, assembly GCF_042751845.1. NCBI lineage: Bacteria > Bacillati > Actinomycetota > Actinomycetes > Kitasatosporales > Streptomycetaceae > Streptomyces > Streptomyces sp. NPDC059398. The sequence continues at coordinate 20,399 of NZ_JBHYWP010000048.1, forward strand.
GTCATCGACTGGCTGAAGTTCACCGAGAGCCGCACCGAGCGGCGCGAGGAGGCCAGACGCAGAGGGCGTACCCGTGTCGTATCGCTGGTCGTCGTGCTCGCGCTCGTCGTCGTGGGCGGCGTCGGCTACCTCTGGTACGCGGGCAAGCTGCCCGGGGTCTCCGGAGCGGGCGGCGGCGCCACCGCGTCCGGGGCGCAGCAGCGCAACGCGATCGTGGTCCATCTGCACAACACGAAGGGCGGCGGCACCTCCACCGCGCTGCTCGTCGACAACGTCACCACCGGAAAGGGCACCACGCTCCTGCTGCCCAACTCCCTCTCCGTGTCGAACGACGACGGTACGGCGACCACCCTCGGCAAGTCCGTGGACGACGACGGTTCGGACGGCACGAGGGAGGCCCTGGACACCCTCCTCGGGGCCAAGATCGGCGGCACCTGGCGGCTGGACACCCCGTATCTGGAGAACCTGGTCGAGCTGATCGGGAACATCGACATCGACACCGACACCGACGTACCGGACACCAAGAAGGGCGCCGAGCCGCTGGTGCACCGGGGCAAGGACCAGACGCTCAGCGGTCAGATGGCGGTCGCGTACTCCACCTACCGGGCGCCCGGTGAGCCGGAGGCGAAGCAGCTGGAGCGGTTCGGGCAGGTCATGCAGGGGGTCCTGAAGAAGATCTCGGACGACCCGCAGGCCGCGACGACCACCGTGAAGAACCTGGCGCAGATCCTGGACCCGTCCCTGTCCGACAAGGACCTGGGTGCCTCGCTCGCCAAGCTCGCCGCACACGCCAAGAAGGGCGACTACACCACGGAACTGCTGCCCGTGCGGAGCGACGGCACGCTCAGCCCGCAGGCGAGCGCCAGTGTGGTCAAGGACGTACTCGGCGGTTCGGTGAAGGCGCCCGACCAGGGCGACAGCACGAGCGTGGGCGTCAGCAACGCCAGTGGCCGGACGGCCTCCACCGAGAGCGCCAGGATCGCGCTCGTCAACGGCGGCTACTCGGTCGTGGACGGCGGAAAGGCGAGCGTCACCGCGTCGTCGCAGGTCAGCTACAGCGACCCGGCACAGAAGGCCAAGGCGGATGAGGTGGCGAAGACGCTCGGGCTGCCGGCCGGAGCGGTCCGCAAGGGCAAGGCCGCCGCGAACGCGGACGTCTCCGTGGTGCTGGGCCAGGACTACAAGATCAATTAGCGGTTACCGTCCGGCCGGGCGGGACTCTCCGTGTCATCCGGACGGTCCCGTCCGGGCCCGGCGGTAAAAATTGCGGGACCGTCGGCGGTCCGTGAGACCCTTGGGTACTCCACGACCGCCGACGAAAGCCTGCCAGTGACCGCCACGGACCGTTCCATCGAGCTCATCAACGCCGCCGCGCAGGCGGCCGCCGACCGGCTCGCGCACGACATCACCGCGTACGACGTCAGCGATGTGCTGTCGATCACCGACGCCTTCCTGCTCGCATCGGCGCCCAACGACCGCCAGGTCAAGTCGATCGTCGACGAGATCGAGGAGCGGCTGAACAAGCAGCTCGGCGCCAAGCCGGTGCGCCGGGAGGGCGACCGCGACGCCCGCTGGATCCTTCTCGACTACGTGGACATCGTCATCCACGTCCAGCACAGCGAGGAGCGCGTCTACTACGCGCTGGAGCGCCTCTGGAAGGACTGCCCCGAGATCGACCTGCCCGAGGACGCGGTCAAGACCCGCGGCAAGGCCGAGGAGCACGCCAGGCTCCACGGCACCGAGGGCACCGACGCCGGCCTGGACGGTGAGCTGCACTGAACAGCACCGGGGGCGGCCGTGGCCGCCGCATCGTCCTGTGGCGGCACGGCCAGACCGCCTGGAACCTGGAGCGCCGCTTCCAGGGCTCCACGGACATCGAGCTGACCGAGACCGGCGTCGGCCAGGCGCACAGGGCCGCCCGGCTGCTCGCCTCGATGAAGCCCGACGCGATCGTGGCGTCCGACCTCGGCAGGGCGGCGGCCACCGCCCGTGAGCTCGGCGCCGTGACCGGCCAGGAGATCACGTACGACGCCGCCCTGCGCGAGACGTACGCAGGCAGCTGGCAGGGGCTCACACACGACGAGATCATGGCCCGCTACGGCGAGCAGTACGCGGCGTGGAAGCGCGGGGAGCCCGTGCGGCGCGGTGGCGGCGAACTGGAGTCCGAGGTCGCCGACCGGGCCGCCCCTGTGGTGCTCGGCCACGCCGACGCGCTGCCCGACGGCGGGACGCTCGTCGTCGTCAGCCACGGCGGCACCATCCGCACCACCATCGGACGGCTCCTCGGTCTGGAGTCGCGCCACTGGGAGAGCCTGGGCGGGCTCTCCAACTGCTGCTGGTCGGTGCTGGGCGAGGGCGCCCGCGGCTGGCGGCTCCTTGAGCACAACGCCGGGACACTCCCCGAGCCGGTACTCGGCGACGACGACTGAGCCGCGCCGGGTCCCGCAACGGGCCGTCCGAGCGGATTTCGCTTTCCGGCTGGTCGCAGGCTAAAGTTCTTCTTGTTCGCGCCGCAGGAAGCAGAGATTGCAGCGAGCGAAGCGAACAGCGGGGCTATAGCTCAGTTGGTAGAGCGCCTGCATGGCATGCAGGAGGTCAGGAGTTCAATTCTCCTTAGCTCCACAGTCGGAAGCTCCACACCGGAGCAAGGAGAAATCCCGTCCCCAGCAGGGGGCGGGATTTTTCGTCCGCTCGCTCCGGTTCCGCCCGCGCGTCCGCCGACGCCGCTGTCCCTCTTGCGGGGTCATGGCAGAATCGGAGCGCCGGAGGGACGCCGGCCCGGAGGGAGGGGAGAGCGCGATGCCCGCGAGCATGCTCGATCGCGTCAACGCCCTGACCGGCGGGGCGGACACCCGTACCCGCTCCCACCGCGGGGCTCCGCTCAACTGCCCCTCGCCGTCGGCATGTCCGGCCCGCCCCGGCCGCCGCCCTACCCGTCCCGTATGCCCGCCCCACGGCCACCGCTGGAGCTGACTGATGGGTGCACACAGGAGGAAATGCGACTGGTGCGGCAGCGGCACGCCGATCGTCAGGGACATGGACCCGGTCAACCGCGACTACCAGTACTGGTGCGAGGAGTGCGCGCGGGCGCTGATCATCAAAGGCGACCCGATCGAGACCTACCGCGAGCTGGAGGGGGAGCCGATCTACGGCCGGCTCCTGGAGGAGCACTGCACGCTCAAGCGGTTCTACTCCTTCGCCACCGCCTGAGTGCGGAACGGATTTGGCGGAGCAACGGCGGACCGGTAATGTTGGCGGAGCCGAAGGGGTCACCCCGGAAATCGGCAAAGAGCACGGGGCTATAGCTCAGTTGGTAGAGCGCCTGCATGGCATGCAGGAGGTCAGGAGTTCAATTCTCCTTAGCTCCACAGTGAGACCTCGGAAGAGGTAAACGGAAGCGGGTCACCTGATGGGGTGGCCCGCTTCCGCGTGTGCATGCGACGAGGTGTCCGCACGGAGCGTACGGCGCCTGCGGTACCCTGACGCCATGCGTGCCGTACGCCTCCTGCTTAGTGAGCCGCGCTGATCAGTCCCGACCGACGAAGTGTCCCCGGTCGGCATCAGCGCGGCGCCCCCTCCTGTGCGAGGGGCTTTTTCGTTTGGTGCCACAGGCGCCACAGCCATGAGGATCGCGGGCAGAGACGACCGATGGAGCTTTGAGGATCATGACCGAGACGAATTCTTCCCCCGCTGCCGCAAGCGCGGGAGGGCCCTCATCCGAGGTGGCCGCGGCGCACCGTTACACCGCTGCCATGGCCGCCGACATCGAGGCACGCTGGCAGGACTTCTGGGACGCCGACGGCACGTACGACGCACCGAACCCGGCCGGCGAGCTGGCGGGCGACCCGGCCGTGGTGGCCAGGCCCAAGAAGTTCATCATGGACATGTTCCCGTACCCCTCGGGCACCGGGCTGCACGTGGGCCACCCGCTGGGCTACATCGCCACGGACGTCTACGCCAGGCACCAGCGGATGACCGGCCACAACGTCCTGCACACCCTGGGATTCGACGCCTTCGGCCTGCCGGCCGAGCAGTTCGCCGTACAGACCGGTACCCACCCCCGGGCCTCCACCGAGGCCAATATGGAGAACATGAAGTCCCAGCTGCGAAGGCTGGGTCTGGGCCACGACAAGCGCAGGTCGTTCGCGACGATCGACCCCGAGTACTACAAGTGGACCCAGTGGATCTTCGTCCAGATCTTCAATTCCTGGTACGACCGGGACGCGCAGAAGGCCCGCCCGATCGCCGAGCTGGCCGCCCAGTTCGAGAGTGGTGAGCGTGCCGTCCCCGGCGGCCGTGCCTGGGGCGAGCTGTCCGCCGTGGAGCGGGCCGACCTGCTGAGCGAGTACCGGCTGGCGTACGCGTCGGACGCCCCGGTCAACTGGTGCCCGGGTCTGGGCACCGTCCTGGCGAACGAGGAAGTGACCGCCGACGGCCGCTCCGAGCGCGGCAACTTCCCCGTCTTCAAGGCGAAGCTGCGCCAGTGGAACATGCGTATCACCGCCTACGCCGACCGGCTGCTCTCCGATCTGGACGCGCTGGACTGGCCCGAGGCGATCAAGCTCCAGCAGCGGAACTGGATCGGCCGCTCCGAGGGCGCCCGCGTGGACTTCGCGGTCGACGGGGGCTCCGATGCCATCACGGTCTTCACCACCCGCCAGGACACCCTGTTCGGCGCCACCTACATGGTGCTGGCGCCCGAGCACGAGCTGATCTCCGGCGAGAAGTCGATCGTCCCGGACGCCTGGCCCGAGGGCACGCACTCCGTATGGACCGGCGGCCACGCCACTCCGGCCGAGGCCATCGCCGCCTACCGCGCCCTCGCCGCCTCGAAGTCGGACGTCGAGCGGCAGGCCGACGCCAAGGAGAAGACCGGCGTCTTCACCGGCGCGTACGCGGTCAACCCGGTCAGCGGCGAGCAGGTCCCCGTCTTCATCGCCGACTATGTGCTGATGGGGTACGGCACCGGCGCGATCATGGCCGTCCCGGCGCACGACAGCCGTGACTTCGCCTTCGCGCGCGCCTTCGAGCTGCCCATGCGCTGTGTCGTCGAACCGTCCGACGACCGCGGCACCGACCCCGCCACCTGGGACGACGCCTTCGGCTCGTACGAGGCGAAGCTGGTCAACTCCACCCACGACGACATCTCCCTGGACGGCCTGGGCGTCGCCGACGCCAAGGAGCGGATCACCGAGTGGCTGGCCGAGCGCGGCGCCGGTGAGGGCACCGTCAACTTCCGGCTGCGCGACTGGCTGTTCAGCCGGCAGCGCTACTGGGGCGAGCCCTTCCCGATCGTCTACGACGAGGACGGCATCGCGCACCCGCTGCCCGAGTCGATGCTGCCGCTGGAACTGCCGGAGGTGGACGACTACTCGCCGCGCACCTTCGAGCCGGACGACGCGGACACCTCGCCCGAGACCCCGCTGTCCCGCAACGAGGACTGGGTGAACGTCGAGCTGGACCTGGGCCTGGGCGACGGTGTCAGGAAGTACCGCCGCGAGACCAACACCATGCCGAACTGGGCCGGTTCCTGCTGGTACGAGCTGCGCTACCTGGACCCGCACAACAGCGAGAAGCTGGTCGACCCGGCCATCGAGCAGTACTGGATGGGCCCGCGCGAGGGCCAGCCGCACGGCGGCGTCGACCTGTACGTCGGTGGCGCCGAGCACGCCGTACTGCACCTGCTGTACGCGCGGTTCTGGTCCAAGGTGCTGTTCGACCTGGGGCACATCTCGTCGGTCGAGCCGTTCCACAAGCTGTACAACCAGGGCATGATCCAGGCGTTCGTCTACCGGGACAGCCGCGGGATCGCGGTGCCCGCCGCCGAGGTCGAGGAGCGGGACGGCGCGTTCTGGTTCGGGGGCGAGAAGGTCAGCCGCGTCCTGGGCAAGATGGGCAAGTCCCTGAAGAACGCGGTCACTCCGGACGAGATCTGCGCGGAGTACGGCGCGGACACGCTGCGCCTGTACGAGATGGCCATGGGCCCGCTGGACGTCTCACGGCCGTGGGACACCCGTGCGGTGGTCGGCCAGTACCGGCTGCTGCAGCGGCTGTGGCGCAATGTCGTGGACGAGGAGACCGGCGAGGCCGCTGTCGCCGACGCGGAGCCCGGTGAGGAGACGCTGCGCGCGCTGCACAAGGCCATCGACGGCGTCGGCCACGACATGGCGGGGCTGCGGTTCAACACCGCCATCGCCAAGGTCACCGAGCTGAACAACTACCTGACCAAGGCGGGCGGCCCGGTGCCGCGCACGGTGGCCGAGCAGCTGGTGCTGCTGGTCGCCCCGCTGGCGCCGCACATCGCCGAGGAACTGTGGCGCAGGCTGGGCCACACCGACTCCGTGGTGCACCAGGACTTCCCGGTGGCGGACCCGGCGTACGTCGTGGACGAGACCGTGACCTGTGTCGTCCAGGTCAAGGGCAAGGTCAGGGCGCGGCTGGAGATCTCCCCCTCGATCTCGGACGACGACCTGGAGAAGCTGGCGGTGACGGATCCGGGTGTGGTCGCGGCGCTGGGCGGGGCCGGGATCCGCAAGGTGATCGTGCGGGCGCCGAAGCTGGTGAACATCGTTCCGGCCTGAGTCGGACAGAACCGGCCTGAGCCGGACGGGACCGGTCTGAGCCGGACGGGAGACCGCGGGGTTTCCCCTACGGGCAGGTTGGGGGTTCTGGTGGAACCCTCAGCCTGCCCTTTCCGTTTACGGTGGAGATGAGAGAGTCCGACGACCGAGGGACGCCCCCATGGAATCCGTGATCCTGATCCTGGTGCTGCTGTTCCTCGTCTTCCTCGGCGTGGGGGCGTATGCGGCGGTCAAGGTGGTGGGAGCCGCGAGACGGAGCGTCGACCGGACGATCTCGCAGGCCCGGCGGACCGTCGAGGACACCGCGCTGCGCGCGAAGAGCTACGGCCAGCCGGGTGCCGCGGGCGAGCTGGCTCAGCTGAGACTCTCGCTGCGCACATCGATGCGGGCCACCCAGGACGCCCTGCACGCGGGGGTGGCCGAGGACGAGTCACTGCGCGAGACGCTGCGCCTCTTCGACCGGCTGAGCGCACACGGCCTGGAGCTGGACGCGGAGCTGCGGCGGCTGGAGCGCGAGCCGGACAAGTCGGGGCTCGGACAGCGGCTGCCGGCCCTCCGGGAGCGTACGGAGCAGATCACACACTCGGCCGACGCGCTGCGCTGGGCGGCCCGGGACCGGGCCCGGAAGTTCGCCGACGACGATCTGATCGCGCTGAACGAGCAGATCGATGTGGAAGCGGGCGCGCTGCGGCACTGGACGACACCGGCGGAGGATGGTCGTACGGCTGACGGCGCGGCCGGCGGGCGTGCGGCCGGCGGGGATGTGCGGGGGCAGGGACGCGGGGTGCGGCAAGGGGCCGGTTCGGGTTCGACGGCTGATGAGAAGCCCTGGCCGTCCTCCGATGGAGGGGCCGCGGGCGGGAGTGGTGCGCATCGGGCCGGGCCCGACGCGATCACGGCCAGGGACCCTGACCGGCAGCAGCGGTACCCGTGGCAGAAGACCGCACGACCGGAGAGCACGACCTGAGTGACGGGCGTCGGCGAATCGGCAGCGGGCGCGTGGGCCGTCGGCCTGGGGGTGCCGGGCATGGGGACATCCGGCATGGAGACATCCGGCACCGGGGCGTCCGGCGCTGGGGCATCCGGTACCGGGGTGTCCGGCACGGGGGTATCCGGCACGGGCGCGGACGCTTGCGGTCCCGCCGACGAGGGGTCGCACGACTTCGCCACCGCGTCGGCGGGTAATCTCCGGCTCATGTCCCGCCATGTCGCGATCGTGACCGATTCCACGGCCTACCTGCCGCCGCAGACGCTGGCACGGCACCACATCACAGCGGTGCCGCTGACGGTGGTCCTGGGGGACCGCGCTCTGGAGGACGGTACGGAGACCTCGGCCCGCGCCCTGGCGGCGGCCCTGCAGAAGCGGCGCTCGGTGACCACGTCCCGGCCCGCCCCTGAGGTGTTCGCCGAGACCTACCGGGCGGCTGCCGCCGCTGGAGCGAGCGGAATCGTCTCCCTCCATCTGTCGTCCGAGTTCTCCGGTACGTACGACGCGGCCGTGCTGGCGGCGCGGGAGGCACCCGTCCCGGTCCGCGTGGTCGACACCGGCATGGTCGCGATGGCGCTGGGCTTCTGCGCGCTCTCCGCGGCCGAGACGGCCGGCTCGGACGGCTCGCTGGACGATGCGGTGGCGGCGGCGGAGAAGTGCGCCGGAGGGATGTCCGCGTACTTCTACGTGGACACACTCGACTATCTGCGCCGAGGGGGCAGGATCGGTGCCGCACAGGCCCTGCTCGGCTCGGCCCTCGCGGTGAAGCCACTGCTGCAACTCGACGGCGGCCGTATCGAGATGCTGGAGAAGGTACGGACGGCCTCGAAGGCCATCGCCCGGCTGGAGGAGATCGCCGCCGACCGGGCGGGGGACGGCCAGGTGGACATCGCGGTACACCATCTGGCAGCGCCCGAGCGGGCGGCGGCGCTCGCCGAGCGGCTGAGGGAGCGTGTGCCGGGCCTGGTGGACCTGCATGTCAGCGAGGTCGGAGCGGTCATCGGGGCACACACGGGACCGGGGCTGCTGGCGGTTGTGGTCTCGCCCCGCTGAGGCGGTCGGGGGGATGGGCCAGGGAGCGGGCCGGGGCGCGGGGCGGGCAGCGGGCCGGGGGAGTGGACGCGCTCGTTCGGGTGGCCGTGTTATCCACAAGACCCGGTATTTCCACCGTTATTGACCTTGATCAGCACGGTTCCGCGGACGTCCTTACTGTCTCGTGGCATGACTCTCCACGCTTCCCACGCTTCCCGCACGATCATCACGTCACGTTCCGCGACCAGCGGCCCCGGCCGGGCTCCGTCGTCCGACGGCCGCACCCGCACCACCGGTTCGCGTCGTCACGCCCGCCTCAGGCATCGGCACAGGGACCCGGATGAAGAGCTGCGCCTCCGTGCGGAGGCGCTCTTCCCCGCGCGGTCGGCCGCCGTTCCGGTAGCGCCGGGCGGCCCCGGTCTCCCGGCAGAGCGGGGGACGGGGGCAGGTGCGGCCCGCGCGGGGGCTGGCCGGGACAGGGGTGAGGGCGAGGGAAGCGGTGCTCGGGCCGGTACCACGCCGGCTGGTGGCGCGAAGACTGGCGCCGCGTCTGCTGGTGGTGCGGCCGGTGGTGCGAAGGACGAGGGGGTGCCGGTCAGTGGCCCGAAGGACGAGGACGTCCCGGATGGTGACGCGCCGGGCGGCGGGACGGCGGCTTCCGGTCGTGTCGGAGCGTTGGTGGCCCGGGCGGGGGAGGCGCTGCGGGAGCGGCTGCCGCTCTGGGTGCAGGCGCGCTGTGGTCTCACCCCCAGGACGCTCGGCGCGCTCGCGGTCGTGCTCGTCGTGGCCGCTGCGCTCGCCGCCCAGCACTTCTGGACCGGGCGCCCGCAGTCCGTTCCGGCGCCCGACGTGGTCAGCGCCGGTCTGCCAACCTCCGGATCAAGCAACGCCGTTGGGGACCACCTGCCGTCCGGGCCGCGCCCGAGCCCGGGGCCGCCGCAGTCCGGGGATGCTCTGCCGCCACCGGGGGCGGGCCCCGGGCAGGCCGGGGCGACCGCCGCCCGGATCGTCGTCGACGTGAGCGGCAAGGTCCGCAGGCCCGGGATCCAGCGGCTGCCCGCCGGATCGCGGGTGACCGACGCGCTGGCGGCGGCGGGAGGCGTGAAGGACGGTACGGACACTTCGGGGCTCAACCAGGCGCGGGTACTCACCGACGGTGAACAGGTGGTCGTCGGCTCCCCGGCAGGCCAGGCGGCCATCGCAGGGGCAGGTCCCGACGGCGGCGGTACGGGCGGGTCCGGCCCGTCCACGGGAGGGCCAGCAGCTGGGGGACCGTCCACGGCGGGGCCGGTCAGCCTCAGTACCGCAACCGTGGAGCAGCTGGACACCCTGCCCGGTGTCGGTCCGGTGCTGGCGCGGCACATCGTCGACTACCGCACCGAGCACGGCGGGTTCACATCCGTCGATGAGCTCCGGCAGGTCACCGGCATCGGTGACCGGCGGTTCTCCGACCTCCAGCCTCTCGTACGGCCATGACGCGCGCGGCAGTTCATACGGCATCGGGGCATCGGCTCGGCGCTGCCGATCCCCGCCAGGAGGGCCCTGCAGACCTGCGCCTTGTGGTGCCCGCCCTGGCCGTCTGGGCCGCGGCGGCGACGTCCGTCGCGGTGCCGGGGTGGTGGGTGTTCTACCTCACCGTGGTCTGTCTCGGCACGGCAGCGGTGGCGTTCGCGTCCGTACGGGGGCGGCGTGGGCGGGTCCCCTCCCGGGATGGAGGAGCCCGGCCGGGCCGGCGGCCGAACGCCACGGCGGTGGCCGCCGTCCTGCTGTGCGCCGCTGCGGGCGCCGCGTCCGGCGGGCTGCACGCCGCCGACGTCCGGCGCGGGCCCCTGCCGCAGCTGGCGCGTCAGTCGGCCCGGGTCACGGTGGAGTTGACCGTCACATCCGATCCCCGCCCGACGCGCCCCCGGATCCGCGGCGACCACGCGACCCGAGCGTCCTTCGTCCTCGACGCCGATGTGACACGGGTGCGGGCCCCGGACGGGACGACATCCACCGTGCGTACGCCGGTCCTCGTGATCGCTCACGCGGCCGGATGGCAGGGGCTGCTGCCGACCACACGGCTGCGGTTGAACGCCCGCCCCCAGCCGCCGCTCTCCGGAGACCCCCACATCGCTGCCGTCCTCAGTGCGGAGGGCAGCAGGCCACCCCAGGTCATCGGCGGGCCGACCGGGGCGCAGCGGCTGGCCGGGCGGCTGCGTACCGGACTGCGCGAAGCGAGCGAAGGGCTCGCCCCGGACGCGCGGGCGCTGCTGCCCGGTCTGGTGGTGGGCGACACCTCCCGGGTCACGCCCGACCTGTCGGATGCCTTCAGGACCACCGATCTGACCCATCTGCTCGCGGTGTCCGGCAGTAACCTCACTCTCGTCCTGGCCTTGCTGATCGGCCCGCCGGGCACCGCGCTGCGGGCGGAGCGGGGCGGACTCGCGCCCCGGCTCGGGATTCCGCTGCGGGCGACGGCCATGCTCGGCGGGGCCCTCACGCTGGCCTTCGTGGTCGTGTGCAGACCGGACCCGAGTGTGCTGCGGGCAGCGGCCTGCGGGCTGGTCACCCTGCTCGCGATCGGTACCGGCCGCCGCAGATCACTGATCCCGGCGCTGGCCACCGCGGTACTGCTGCTGGTGCTGTACGACCCCTGGCTGGCCCGGAGTTACGGCTTTCTGCTCTCGGTCCTCGCCACGAGTGCCCTGCTCACGATCGGCCCGTGCTGGAGCGCCGCACTGCGGCGGCGCGGGGTGCCGCCGAGGCTCGCGGAGGTCATCGCCGCCGCTGCCGCCGCCCAGGCGGTCTGCGCTCCCGTGATCGTTCTGCTGGCGTCCCGGGTCGGGCTGATCGCCGTCCCCTGCAATCTCCTGGCCGAACTCGCGGTAGGCCCCGCGACGGTACTCGGCTTCGCCGCCCTCGGCGTGGCCCCGCTGTCCGGTGCGGCGGCCACCGTACTGGCCCACTGCGCCGGGTGGCCGGCCGGCTGGATCGCCGCCGTGGCCAGGCACGGTGCCGCGCTGCCCGGCGCCGAGATCGACTGGCCCGGCGGATGGTCCGGCGCGCTGCTGCTCGCCGTGGTCACCGTCGTCCTCGCGGTGGCTGCCCGCAGAGCGCGCCGCCATCCATGGGTCTGCGTGGGCTGCGTCCTCCTGCTGCTGCTCGCGGTCGTCCGGCCGGCCCCGCTCACCCGGGTTGTCACGGGCTGGCCGCCGCCGGGGTGGAAGTACGCGATGTGCGACGTGGGGCAGGGCGACGCGACCGTCCTCGCGGCCGGTGCGGGCACGGCCGTCGTGATCGACACGGGCCCCGATCCCCGCCTCGTCGACCGCTGCCTCCGGGCCCTCGGCGTGACCCGTATCCCGCTGCTTCTGCTCACCCACTTCCACGCCGACCATGTGGCCGGTCTGCCCGGAGTGCTGCGCGGCCGGACGGTCGGCGCGATCGAGACGACGGGCCTCCAGGATCCACCGGACCAGAGCGCGTCCGTACGACGGGAGGCGGCGGGGGCGCGGATCCCGGTCGTCCGGGCGGGCCCGGGTGAGCGGCGCCGTATCGGAGGGCTGAGCTGGGAGGTGCTGTGGCCGTCAGCGGCCCCGGAGCCCGTCGCCGACGGGCCCAACGACGCCAGCGTCACCCTGCTGGTCCGCACCGCGGGCCTCACCCTGCTGCTGCCCGGCGACCTCGAACCCCCGGCCCAGCAGGCGCTGTTGCGGGCCTACCCGGCGCTCCCCCCGGTGGATGTGCTCAAGGTCGCCCACCACGGCTCGGCCTACCAGGACCCGGCCCTGCTGCACGCCGTACGGCCCCGGCTCGCCCTGATCTCCTGCGGCCAGGACAACCCGTACGGCCACCCCGCACCGCGTACGGTCGCCGCGCTCCGGGCGGGCGGTGCGACGGTGCTGCGCACGGACAAGGACGGCTCCATCGCGGTGACGGGCACGGGGCCGGAGCTGCGGGCGATACCGGCGGGCCGGTGAGTCCGCGGTCACCGGGCCACCAGCCGCGGGACGCGGGCGGGGCGACCGCGGGCGGGGCGACCGCGGGCGGGGCGACCGCGGCCGGTGGCCCGGTGCAGTCAGTCGTCGAGCCAGGTGCCGTCGCGCATCAGATCGCGGCCGGCGATCTCGTTCACCTCGCGCCAGGCCTGGACCGCTTTCGGGGTGATCCGCAGATACACATACCCCTTCTCGGCACGCGGATCCCAGGTGAGCTTCGCCGCGAAGGCGTCGGCCGCCGCGGTGCGGCTGTCGCCCGTCAGCTGTTCGCCCTCGCCCTCGATGAGCACCACGTCCCTGGTGTGGCCGAGCGTGACCCTGGCACGTCCGGCCCGCACCAGGTTGGCGCCGGTCGGATTGGTGCGGCGGGTGCAGATCACCACGCTGCCCTCGTGCCATACGAACGACAGGGGCACGAGGCAGGGTTCGCCGTCCGCGCCGGCTGTGGCCACCCAGCAGTCGACGTCCTGCTCCAGCCGGCCCATGGTGTCCTGCCGTCGCTGCTGCCGACTGCGCGCCGGTTCCGGGTTCGTCATGGCCGACCACGCTAGTGGCGAAACGCCGCCGGGGGATCGTGCTGAGGGCCTAGTCGCCCGGCCCTAGGACTCCCATGGCCGGGGAGGTCTCAATAGGTCTACAGCAGGTCCCGGCAGGTCCCGGCAGGTCCCGGCAGGTCCCGGCAGGTCTGCCGCAGGCGTTCCGGTGCATGGCGCGAGTCCGTGCGGGGAGCGAGACTTGACCGCATGGACAGATCGCCGGGCACACCGCTGGACGGATCGCAGGGCGGATCGCAGAGCAGATCGCTGGACGGATCGCAGGGCGGATCACTGGACAGGCCGTCAGCCGGCTCACCGGAGACGGCGCCCGAGCCCGCGTGGGTGGCCGCGTATCTCCGGCGCATCGGGGCCGAACGTCCCACCGCACCCGACGCGTCGGCCCTCCGTGAGCTGCAGCTGCGGCATCTGCGCACGGTGCCGTTCGAGAACCTGTCCATTCACCGGGATGAGGACATCGTGCTCGCGGACGCACCGCTCGTCGACAAGATCGTCGGCGCCCGGCGCGGCGGCATCTGCTACGAGCTCAACGGCGCCTTCGCGGCGCTGCTGCGGGCTCTGGGCTTCCCGGTGACGCTTCTCCAGGCCCGGGTGCACAGCCCAGGCGGCGGCCTGGGCATCCCATACGACCACCTCGCCCTGCGGGTCGGGACGGCCGATGGCACCGGACCCTGGCTCGCCGACGTCGGGTTCGGCGACCACAGCCACCACCCGCTGGCGTTCGGTGTGCGGGGCGACCAGCGGGATCCCGGCGGCACGTTCCGGATCGCCGAGGCGGGCATGGACGCGGACGACGGCGACCTCGATGTCGTACGGGACGGAACACCCCAGTACCGGCTGGAGCGGCGCCCGCGTGAGCTGGCCGACTTCGAGGCGGCGGCCTGGTACCACCGGACCTCGCCCGCCTCCCACTTCACCCGGTCACTCATCTGCTCCCGGCTCAGCGACCACGGCCGGATCACGCTCAGCGGCGACAAACTGATCACCACCACGCACGGCGAGCGGCATGAGCGGGAGTTGGGAAGCGACGCTGCCGTTCTCGCCGCCTATCGCGACCACTTCGGGCTGGAATTCGACCGGGTGCCGGTACGGAAGGACATTACTTCTGAGTAAGTGTCTGAGTCGGCGCGGGTAGGCGCGAGTGAGCGCCCGAGAGAGCGCAACTCGTGACAGCTGACCGTCAACCCCCACGACCAGCGCCGTTTGCCCAGAACGTGCCAACAGTGATCGAATGCCTATTCGTCAGCGGGTCGCCGCCCCGACAATGACGTCCTCCACGCGCGCGACCGAGGTCGGCCCGATGCACGGGGGGTTCTGAGAAGTGTTCAGCCGTTGGTTTGGTAACCGGTCGAAGACCGGCGCGGGACGCGGTGGTGGCCCTCTTGGCGGACTGTCCCTGCCCGCCCACGCGGGGATGGTCAGCTGCCGGGTGCTCGACCCCGTCAACGGTGCTGTCCCGCAGGCGGAGTTCGTCCTCACCGACACCATGGGCCGCAGGACCTTCGGCGGCGAGACCGACCCGTACGGCTCCCTTTTCGCCACCGTTCCCCCGGGCGAGTACCGGCTGGCCGTCACCGCCGAGGGGTTCACGCCCTTCCACGGCAGCGCCAACGTCACCGAGGGCGGCCACTCCGCGCTCGGCGATGTCACGCTCCAGATCGCCCAGCCGCCCTCGCTGCCGGAACCGGGCGAGTGGGAGATCGAGCCGATGCACTCGCAGATCAGCTTCACCGCCCGCCATATCGGACTGGCCCGTATCCACGGCCGGTTCAACACCTTCGCGGGCGCGGTCAGGATCGCGGACCACATGGAGGACTCCGCGATGCACGTCATCATCGACGCGGCGTCCATCGACACCAACGTCCAGATGCGCGATGACCATCTGCGCTCGGGAGACTTCCTGGACGTGGCGCACTTCCCGACGCTTGAGTTCTACAGCGACCGCTTCGTGCACCGCGGTGGCAGTCGCTGGGCCGTGACCGGCGCGCTCACCCTGCACGGCGTCAGCCGCACCGTCACGCTCGACGCGCAGTACCTCGGCATCGGCAACGGCATGGAGGGGGAGGTGCGCGCCGCCTGCCGTGCCACCACCGAGCTGCGCCGTGACGACTTCACCGTCAGCTGGCAGACCATGCTGGCCCGCGGCATCGCGGTGGTCGGCAACAGCATCACCATCGACCTGGACGTCCAGATCGTGAAGAAGTAGCGACCCTGGGCCGGACGCCCCCCCCCCCGCCCCCCCCCCCCCCTGAGTCCCCCCCCCCCCGCGCGCGCCCGCGCGCGCGCGCCCGCGCCCGCCGCCCCGCGCCCCCCCCCCCCCCCCCCCC
>NZ_JBHYWP010000048.1:35870-56977 GCF_042751845.1 Streptomyces sp. NPDC059398
GTCCCGCTAGTTACGACACCCCCGCCGCCCGGGGGCCCCGCCCCCGGCGCTCGCCGCGCGCGGGCGCGCGCCCCCCCCCGCGCCGCGGGGCGGGGGGCTCCAGGCCAGCCCCACACCCCCGCATCCCCACACCCCCGCATCCCCACACCTCCTAAGGGGCCTCCAGCCACCCCTCGTACTCGGCCGCGAACGCGTCCAGTGCCCGGGGGTCCAGCCGCCGCTGCGGGTCCTCGACGACGACCAGCCACTGCGCGTCCTCGGCGTCGTCCTCCCCGGCCAGCGCGTCCCGGACCAGCTGGGGCTCGTCGGTCACCCCGAAGCGGTCGGCCACCTCGCCGGCCACCTCTTCGGCGGCGTCGCGGTCGGGCAGTACCAATACGTGTCTCACATCCGCATCTCTCACATCGCTCACCGGACCATTCTCGGGCACGGCCGGAGCCCCGGTGCGGCGGGCGGCGGCTCGGCCGGGGCCCCGGCACCACGGAGGTCCGCAGGGCTTGTCAGTGCCCCATGGGATGCTGGACCGCGATGATCCGGAAACAGAGTCAACAGAGTCAGCGGAACTCCGCGGACGACCCGCTCGTGCCGCTCACCCTCGCCGTGGGCCAGGAGGACCTGCTGCTCGACCGCGCCGTGCAGCAGGTGGTCGCCGCCGCCCGCGCGGCCGACGCCGACACGGATGTCCGCGATCTCACGTCCGACCAGCTCCAGCCCGGCACGCTCGCCGAGCTGACCAGCCCCTCGCTCTTCGCGGAGCGCAAGGTCGTCATCGTGCGGAACGCACAGGACCTCTCCGCCGACACGATCAAGGACGTGAAGAGCTATCTCGGCGCCCCGGCCGACGAGATCACCCTGGTGCTCCTCCACGCCGGGGGCGCCAAGGGCAAGGGGCTGCTGGACGCCGCACGCAAGGCCGGCGCACGCGAGATCGCCTGTCCGAAGACGACCAAACCGGCCGAGCGGCTCTCCTTCGTACGGTCGGAGTTCCGCGCCCTGGGCCGTTCCGCGACCCCCGAGGCGTGCCAGGCGCTGGTCGACTCCATCGGCAGTGATCTGCGGGAGCTCGCGAGCGCGGTCTCGCAGCTCGTCGCGGACGTCGAGGGCACGATCGACGAGGCGGTCGTCGGGCGGTACTACACGGGGCGCGCCGAGGCCTCCAGTTTCACGATCGCCGACCGGGCCGTCGAAGGGCGTGCGGCCGAGGCGCTGGAGGCGTTGCGCTGGTCGCTGTCGACCGGGGTCGCTCCGGTACTGATCACCAGCGCTCTGGCGCAGGGGGTCCGGGCCATCGGCAAGCTCTCGTCGGCGCGTGGCGGGCGCCCCGCCGACCTCGCGCGTGAGCTGGGTATGCCGCCGTGGAAGATCGACCGGGTACGGCAGCAGATGCGCGGCTGGACACCCGACGGGCTTGCGGTGGCACTGCGCGCGGTCGCGCAGGCGGACGCCGGGGTCAAGGGCGGCGGTGACGACCCGGAGTACGAGCTGGAACGGGCCGTGGTCATGGTGGCACGCGCCGCCCGGATGCGCCGCTGAGCGGGCCGGCGTCGCAAGTGCGGATGCCGGGTCTGCCGACACCGAAGAGCGCGGGGGCGCCGAGACTGGCGGCGCCGTGACGCCGGAGGCCGTAAGCGCCTAAGGCGGGCAACCCCGGTGGGGCCCCCAAGGCTCCCCACACCGAAGGCCCCGCCTCCATCCTGGGGAAGGACAGAGGCGGGGCCCCGGCTCAAGCGTTGGTGCGCCGCACCCGCGTGGCGAACGCAGGCCGTGTGCGGCGCGGGGTGTCGTACCGGAGCGGTAGAGGGGCCGCTGGGCCCGGGACGACGGGGTGGGGCCTGGAAAGGCCCCGTAGCGAAGTCACTCGAAAGCGGTCAGCCGTGCGGCCGGACCGGATCGGTCAGCTTCAGGCGGAGATGGCGGCGACGCGCTTGGCGATCGCCGACTTCTTGTTGGCCGCCGAGTTCTTGTGGATGACGCCCTTGCTGACGGCCTTGTCGAGCTGCTGCGAGGCCAGCCGGGCGGCCGCGGTGGCCTTCTCGACGTCGCCCGCGGCAGCGGCCTCACGGGACTTGCGGATCGCGGTCTTGAGCGACGACTTGACGGCCTTGTTGCGCAGGCGCGCCTTCTCGTTGGTCTTGTTCCGCTTGATCTGGGACTTGATGTTCGCCACGAAAAGCCTTTTCAGGTTCGATGATTTCCGAGCATTCCGATGCCTCCGCGCGGGCCGGTACGAACCGTGTGGAGCGTTCGACCGGAAGGCCCAGGAGGCACAGCTGACCACGGTACCAGCCCGCCCTCCACCGGCCCAAAACGGGATCGGCCCCCCGGTCATGGGACCATGGAGCCTACGTATCGATCCGCCATCGCCCGAGACGAGACGCCCGGCGTCTCAAGAATCAGGACCCTGCGTGCCCGCGACTCCTACCCACGTGCCCGAGCCGAGCCGTACCGACCCGGCGCTGATCCGCAATTTCTGCATCATCGCGCACATCGACCACGGCAAGTCGACCCTTGCCGACCGGATGCTCCAGCTGACCGGGGTGGTCGACCAGCGGCAGATGCGCGCCCAGTACCTCGACCGTATGGACATCGAGCGCGAGCGCGGCATCACGATCAAGTCCCAGGCGGTGCGGCTGCCCTGGGCGCCCACCACGGGCGGGGACCTGGGCACCACCCATGTCCTGAACATGATCGACACCCCTGGTCACGTGGACTTCACCTATGAGGTCTCCCGTTCCCTCGCCGCTTGTGAGGGCACGATCCTGCTGGTCGACGCGGCCCAGGGCATCGAGGCGCAGACCCTCGCCAACCTCTATCTGGCGATGGAGAACGACCTCACGATCGTTCCGGTGCTCAACAAGATCGACCTGCCGGCCGCGCAGCCCGAGAAGTTCTCCGAGGAGCTGGCGAACCTCATCGGCTGCCAGCCCGAGGACGTGCTCAAGGTTTCCGCGAAGACCGGCGTCGGGGTGGACGCGCTGCTCGACCGGGTCGTCAAGGACGTCCCGGCCCCGGTCGGGGTGGCCGACGCCCCCGCCCGCGCGATGATCTTCGACTCGGTCTACGACTCGTACCGGGGCGTCGTCACGTACGTCCGGGTCGTCGACGGCTCGCTGAACAAGCGTGAGCGCATCCGGATGATGTCCACCAACGCCACCCACGAGCTCCTGGAGATCGGCGTCTCCTCGCCGGAGATGACCCCTTCTGATGGTCTGGGCGTCGGCGAGGTCGGCTACATCATCACCGGGGTGAAGGACGTCAGGCAGTCGAAGGTCGGTGACACCATCACCTCGCTGCAGAAGGGCGCCACCGAGCCGCTCGGCGGCTACAAGGACCCCAAGCCGATGGTGTTCTCCGGGCTCTACCCGCTGGACGGCTCGGACTACCCGGACCTCCGCGAGGCCCTGGAGAAGCTCCAGCTCAACGACGCCGCCCTGGTGTACGAGCCGGAGACCTCGGCGGCACTCGGCTTCGGTTTCCGGGTCGGCTTCCTCGGCCTGCTCCACCTCGATGTGGTCCGGGAGCGGCTGGAGCGCGAGTTCAATCTGGAGCTCATCGCCACCGCGCCCAACGTGGTCTACCGCGTGGACATGGAGGACGGCACCGAGCACACCGTCACCAACCCGAGCGAATTCCCCGAGGGGAAGATCGACAAGGTGCACGAGCCGGTCGTACGCGCCACGGTGCTGGCCCCCAGCGAGTTCATCGGCGCGATCATGGAGCTGTGCCAGAACCGCCGCGGCACCCTGCTCGGCATGGACTACCTCTCCGAGGACCGGGTCGAGATCCGCTACACCCTGCCCCTCGCCGAGATCGTCTTCGACTTCTTCGACCAGCTGAAGTCAAAGACCCGCGGCTACGCCTCGCTCGACTACGAGCCCACCGGCGAGCAGGCGGCCCAGCTCGTCAAGGTCGACATCCTGCTGCACGGCGACAAGGTCGACGCGTTCTCCGCCGTCACGCACAAGGACAAGGCGTACGCGTACGGGGTGCGGCTCGTCGCCAAGCTGCAGAAGCTGATCCCGCGGCAGAACTTCGAGGTGCCGATCCAGGCGGCCATCGGCGCCCGTGTCATCGCCCGTGAGACCGTCCGCGCCATCCGCAAGGACGTGCTCGCCAAGTGCTACGGCGGTGACATCTCCCGTAAGCGGAAGCTGCTGGAGAAGCAGAAGGAAGGCAAGAAGCGGATGAAGATGGTCGGCAATGTGGAGGTCCCGCAGGAGGCCTTCATCGCGGTGCTGTCGACCGACGAGTCCGGCGAGAGCAAGAAGAAGTAGCCGGTACGAGAACGGTACGAGACCGGTACGAGAACGCCAGGAACCGTCGGGAAACGGCGGCAACCGGAACGGCAGTCGGCAGACGGGCCCCCGCGCTACGGCACGGGGGCCCGTTCGTTATGAAGCACACGGCCGTTCCCTCTTACGTTGGGGGACAGCGGCGCTCTACTCTGATCACTAGTTACTCGCCAGTTTAATAACAGCCACCAGCCAGTCGCGCAGAGCTGCCCGCAGGCCCGGAGGACGACGTCGTGAGCGACACACAGACTTTGATCGAGACCCGGCCGCCCTCCGTGGCGACCCTTTTCACCCAGCGGGTTGCCGAGACGCCCGATGCCGAGGCGTACCGCTATCCGGTGCCCGCGGCCTCCGGCGAGGGGCCCGACGAGTGGAAGTCCCTGAGCTGGGGCCAGGCGGCCGAGCGGGTGTACGCCATCGCCGCCGGTCTCGTCGAACTCGGCGTGCGGCCCGAGGAGCGCGTCGCGCTCGCCTCGTCGACCCGGGTGGAGTGGATCCTGGCCGACCTCGGCGTGATGTGCGCGGGAGCCGCGACGACGACGATCTACCCGTCGACCAATACCGAGGAATCCGCGTACATCCTCTCCGACTCCGAGAGCCGGGTGCTGATCGCCGAGGACGCCGCGCAGCTGGCCAAGGCGCGGGAACGCCGTGCCGAGCTGCCCGACCTCCGTCATGTCGTGGTGATCGACAGCGCGGGCCTGGAGCCCGACCCGACGGACGAGGCCGACTGGGTCCTGTCGCTCGCCGATCTGGAGGCCCGCGGGGCCGCGTACCTGGCGGCGAACCCCGGGGCGGTCAAGGAGCGGATCGGTGCCATCACCGCCGACCAGCTCGCCACCCTGATCTACACGTCGGGCACCACCGGCAGGCCCAAGGGGGTCCGGCTGCCGCACGACAACTGGTCGTACATGGCCAAGGCCACCGTGAGCACCGGGCTGATCACCAAGGATGACGTCCAGTACCTCTGGCTGCCGCTCGCGCACGTCTTCGGCAAGGTGCTCACATCCGGCCAGATCGAGGTCGGCCATGTCACCGCGGTCGACGGCCGGGTTGACAAGATCATCGAGAACCTTCCGGTCGTCCAGCCGACCTATATGGCAGCCGTCCCCAGGATCTTCGAGAAGGTCTACAACGGGGTCGCGGCCAAGGCGCGGGCCGGCGGCGCGGCCAAGTACAAGATCTTCCAGTGGGCCGCCGACGTGGCGCGCGAGTACGCGAAGGTCACTCAGGACAACTTCCGGCACACGGGCTCCGCTTCGGCGCCGTTCGCGCTCTCCGCGAAGCACAAGGCCGCGGACGCCCTGGTGTACGCCAAGATCCGCGAGGCCTTCGGCGGGCGGCTGCGTGCCTGTGTCTCGGGCTCGGCCGCGCTCGCCCCCGACATCGGGCTCTTCTTCGCCGGGGCGGGCATCCACATCCTGGAGGGGTACGGCCTCACCG
This sequence comes from Streptomyces sp. NPDC059398, assembly GCF_042751845.1. NCBI lineage: Bacteria > Bacillati > Actinomycetota > Actinomycetes > Kitasatosporales > Streptomycetaceae > Streptomyces > Streptomyces sp. NPDC059398. Next base: position 41,606 of record NZ_JBHYWP010000048.1, read on the forward strand.
AGTCCAGCGCCGCCTCCTTCGTCAACCCCGGCGAGGCCTACCGCACCGGCACCGTCGGCAAGCCGCTGCCCGGCACCGAGGTCCGGATCGCCGACGACGGCGAGGTCATGCTGCGCGGGCCCGGCATCATGGCGGGCTACCACCGGCAGCCGGAGAAGACCGCCGAAGTGCTGGAGTCCGACGGCTGGTTCCACACCGGCGACATCGGTGAGCTGTCGTCCGACGGCTATCTGCGGATCACCGACCGCAAGAAGGACCTGATCAAGACGTCCGGCGGCAAGTACATCGCACCGGCCGAGGTCGAGGGCCAGTTCAAGGCGGTCTGCCCGTTCGTCTCCAACATCCTGGTGCACGGCGCGGACCGTAACTTCTGTACGGCCCTGATCGCCCTGGACGAGCCGACCATCCTGGGCTGGGCCGAGGAGAACGGCCTGGGCGGCCGGAGCTACGCCGACGTGGTGGCGTCCAAGGAGGTCGAGTCGCTGATCGACGGCTATGTGCAGCGGCTCAACGAGGGGCTCCAGCGCTGGCAGACCGTCAAGAAGTTCCGGCTGCTGCCCCGCGATCTGGACATCGAGCACGGCGAGCTGACCCCCAGCCTCAAGCTGAAGCGGCCGGTCGTCGAGCGCGAGTACAAGGGGCTCATCGAGGAGATGTACGCGGGGACGCGCGAGGCATAGCGGCAGCGCGGGGCGTCAGGGCCTGTCGGCACTTCGCGGAGACGGCTCAGCGGAGACGGCTCAGCGGACACGGCTCAGCGGACACGGCTCAGCGGACACGGCCCAGCGGACACAGCCCAGGGGGGCGCACGGGGCATAGGGGGCGCACGGGACGGGCGCGGAACAGGACCGGTGGCAGGCTCAGCCGCCGGTCCTGTTCCGCGGGCCACCGCCGTGCCCCGCCCCGCACGCCGTGCCCCGCCTCTCCCGTTCCCTCGTCCGAGGGACACCTCCGGACGGCGGCAGGATCCCGGCCGGGGCCGTCGCCGTACCGGAATCCCAGTCTCCGCCACCCCGCCGACCAGTGCCTTCTCCATTCGACACGGCCCATTTGAGTAACTCGACGCATATGGGCGGGCCCGGTCTGTCACTCTGTCGTTGTCGTCGTCGCGCAACGCCAGATCCGGTCAGGGAGCCACCGAGTGGGGTCCATTCCCGTACAGAGGGAGACAGCGGGCCCCGCCGTGCGCCCCTCAGGTCCGGCGGACGGCGTGTCGTCGGTGGTCCGCACCAGCCTGCCCGGCAACCCGCTGTCCCCGTCGGCCGCCCGCAGATTCGTCCGGGCCGCGCTGGCCGACTGGACCGCGCTCGGGCTGCCCGCCACCACCGGGTTCACCGACCAGCTGGCCGAGGACTCCGTCCTGATCGTCAGTGAACTCGTCACCAACGCCGTCGTGCACGCCGGCACCACGGTCGAGGTGCTCGTACGGCTGGAAGGCGCGGCGGGCGACGAGGCGCCCGCCCTGGTGATCGAGGTGTCCGACCACCACCCGTCCCGGGAGGTGCGCAACGAACCGGAGGACCAGCACGACGGCATGCCGGAGTACGGCCGCGGGCTGCGGCTCGTCTCCTCCCTGGCCGAGGCCTGGGGCATCACCTACCGGACCGGACTCAAGACGGTCTGGACCCGGCTGCCGCTCGACGGCGGCGATCCGCGGCCCGCCCCCGGCAGCGGCAGCCTCCGGCGCGGACTGCGCGCCGCCGAGATCCTGGCCCCCGCGCCCCGGCGCGCACAGGGCGGCGAACGCGAGTGGAGCAGCAGCGGGGCGCTCAGCTTCCTCGCCGAGGCATCCGAACTGCTCGCCGGGCAGTTCGACGAGGACATGATCGCCGCCCTGGCCGGACAGCTCCTGGTGCCCAGGCTCGGCGACTGGTGCGCCGTCTGGCTGGACCCGGAGGCCGGCGGCCCCGGGCGCAGACCGAGGCTGTCGCGGGTCTGGCACGCCCACGAGAACCGGATCGACGAGCTGCGGGCCGTACTGGAGAAGGACCCGCCGCAGCTGCCCGATTCGGCGCGCGGCGGCGCCGTACCCCTGGAGTGGCCACTCGCCGACGGTGCGGCAGGCGCCGACGGCACGGTGCTCGGCTACCGGCTGCTCACCGCGGGCCGCCCGCTGGGCACCCTGCTCCTCGGCCGCAACGCCGGGCGCCGCGCCCACGAGGAAGTGACCGCCCTGGTGGGCGACTTCGCGCGCCGGGTCGCGCTGGCGGTCAGCGCCGCCCGCCAGTACACCCGGCAGGCCACCATCAGCCGGGTCCTGCAGCGCGGACTGCTGCCCAGCAGCGTCGCCGAGATCCCCGGCGTGGACAGCGCCCTTGTCTACGAGCCGCGCGGTGAGGGCGTCGCGGGCGGCGACTTCTACGACGTCTTCCCCGGCGAGAGCGCGGGTGGCCGCTGGTGCTTCGCGCTCGGTGATGTCCAGGGCAGCGGCCCGGAGGCGGCTGTCGTCACCGGGCTCGCGCGCCCCTGGCTGCGGCTGCTCGCCCGCGAGGGCTACCAGGTCTCCGAGGTGCTGGACCGGCTCAACAAGCTGCTGCTCGACGACGCGATGGAGACCGCCGAGGCGGCGGCCCGGATGGTCGCGGTGGCGGGCGGCCAGGAGCTGCACGAGGACCCCCAGTCCCGGTTCCTCTCCCTGCTCTACGGCGAGCTGGTGCCGCTGCCCGGCGGCGCCGGAGTGCGGTGCACCCTGGCCAGCGCGGGCCACCCGCTGCCCCTCCTGCTGAGCCCCGACGGGACCGTACGGGCCGCCGCCGCGCCCCAGATGCTGCTGGGTGTGGTCGAGGGCGTCGCGTACGAGAGCGAGACCTTCGACCTGCTGCCGGGCGACACACTGCTCTGTGTCACCGACGGCGTCACCGAGCGGCGGGCCGGCCCGCGCATGTTCGACGACGGCGACGGACTCTCGGCCGAGCTCGCGGGCTGCGCGGGGCTGACCGCCGAGGGCGTCGCCGAGCGGATCAAGCAGGCGGTCTACGCGTTCGGCGTGGAGCCGCTGGACGACGACATGGCGCTCCTGGTGCTGCGGGCGGAGTAGTCCCGGGGCCGGGGGACAATGGGGGCATGCCTTCCGTACTGCCCGATGGTGAGCCCATGCCCGATGACGGGGCGCTGCCCGGTCATGCCCTGAAGGGTGCGGGTGAGCGGCCGCTCGGGTTCTATCTGCATGTGCCCTACTGCGCGACGCGCTGCGGGTACTGCGACTTCAACACCTACACCGCGACCGAGCTGCGCGGTTCGGGCGGTGTGCTGGCCTCGCAGGACAACTACGCCACGACCCTCACCGAGGAGGTCCGGCTGGCCCGCAAGGTGCTCGGCGACGACCCGCGGCCGGTGAGCACGGTCTTCGTCGGCGGTGGCACACCGACCCTGCTCGACGCGGCGGACCTGGTACGGATGCTCGCGGCGGTCCGGGACGAGTTCGGCCTCGCCGAGGACGCCGAGATCACCACCGAGGCCAACCCCGAGTCCGTCGGCCCGGAGTATCTGGCGGAGCTGCGGGCCGGGGGGTTCAACCGGATCTCGTTCGGGATGCAGAGCGCGCGGCAGCACGTCCTGAAGATCCTCGACCGCACCCACACCCCGGGCAGGCCCGAGGCGTGTGTCGCCGAGGCGCGCGCGGCGGGCTTCGAGCACGTCAATCTGGACCTGATCTACGGCACGCCGGGGGAGTCCGACGACGACTGGCGGGCGTCGCTCTCGGCGGCGGTCGGCGCCGGGCCCGACCACATCTCCGCCTACGCGCTCATCGTCGAGGAGGGCACCCAGCTGGCCCGCCGGATCCGCCGCGGCGAGGTGCCGATGACCGACGACGACGAACACGCGGACCGCTATCTGATCGCGGACTCGGTACTGGCCGACGCGGGGTTCTCCTGGTACGAGGTCTCCAACTGGTCCACCACCGATGCGGGCCGCTGTCTGCACAACGAGCTGTACTGGCGCGGTGCGGACTGGTGGGGCGCGGGCCCCGGCGCGCACAGCCACATCGGCGGCGTGCGCTGGTGGAACGTCAAGCACCCCGGCGCGTACGCGGCGGCCCTGGCGGCCGGGAAGTCACCCGGCGCGGGCCGGGAGATCCTGCCGGCCGAGGACCGCCGGGTGGAGCGCATCCTGCTGGAACTGCGGCTGCGCGACGGCTGCCCGCTGGACATCCTGGCCCCGGCGGGGCTCGCCGCTTCCCGGCGCGCCCTGGGGGACGGGCTGCTCGATGCGGGGGCCTACGAGGCGGGGCGGGCGGTGCTCACCCTGCGGGGGCGGTTGCTGGCCGACGCGGTGGTGCGGGACCTGGTGGACTGAGGGCCGGCGCCGCCCACTCGGGGCTCCCGCCCCGGACCCCGCTCCTCAATCTCCCCCAGCTACCGCTGGGAGGCGCCCCCAGGAGGGGCGTCAGTCCTCCGGTGCCGTCACGAAGTCGATCAGTTCCTCGACGCGGCCCAGCAGCGCGGGCTCCAGATCGCGGTAGGACCGTACGTTCGCGAGGATGCGCTGCCAGGCGGCGCCGGTGTTCTCGGGCCAGCCCAGCTCCCGGCACACCCCCGTCTTCCAGTCCTGTCCGCGCGGTACGGACGGCCACCCCGCGATCCCCACGGACGACGGCTTCACCGCCTCCCAGACATCGATGTAGGGGTGCCCCACCACCAGCGCATGGTCACTGGAGACCTCCGCCGCGATCCGGGACTCCTTCGAACCGGGGACCAGGTGGTCGACCAGCACCCCCAGCCGCGCGTCCGCCGCCGGGGCGAACTCCGCGACGATCCCGGGCAGATCGTCGATGCCCCCCAGATACTCGACCACGACCCCCTCGATCCGCAGATCGTCGCCCCACACCCGCTCGACCAGCTCCGCGTCGTGGCGCCCCTCGACATAGATCCGCCCGGCCCGCGCCACCCGCGCCCGCGCGCCCGGCACCGCCAGCGAACCGGACGCGGTCCGGTCGCTGCGCCGGGGCGCCGCGGTGGGGCGTACGAGTGTGACCGGGCGGCCCTCCAGAAGGAAGGCGCGCGGCCCCATCGGGAACACCCGGTGCTTGCCGAAGCGGTCCTCCAGGGTGACCGTCGGACCCTCGGCCGTCTTCTCGCACCTGATCACCGCACCGCAGAAACCGGTGGCGATCTCCTCGACCACCAGATCCGGCTCGGCCGCGACCTCGCGGGCGGGTGTCTGCTTCTTCCACGGCGGCGTGAAGTCGGGGCTGTAGCTGCGCATTCCGCAGACGCTACGACACCCCGGGGCGCGCTGCCAGCATCCGCCGCTGAGCACGGACGAACGCGGCGTCGACCACGGCCCCGTGCCCCGGTACGTACAGGGCGTCCTCGCCGCCCAGCGCCAGCAGCCGGTCCAGCGCGGCGGGCCAGCGCCCCGGCATCGCGTCCGGGCCCGCCTGAGGCTCGCCCGACTCCTCGACCAGATCACCGCAGAAGACGACGGTACGGCCGCCCGGCGCCCCCTCGGGCCTCCCGCCCGGTCCGCCGTGCCCACCCGGCCCGCCGTACCCACCCGACTCGCCGTGGCCCGGCCCTCCGCTCCCGCCCGGGACGAGCAGCGCCAGGTCGTGGCCGGTGTGGCCGGGGCCGCAGTTCACCAGGGTGACCCTCCGGCCGCCCAGGTCGAGGGTCAGCTCCCCGGAGACGGGATGGTGCGGGGCGACCAGATGCGCCACCGCCTCGGCGGCCTCGGCCGCCGGGACCCCGTGCCGTACCGCGTCCTCGCGCAGTGCGTCGGCGCCGCGCGAGCCCCGGGTGAGCAGCGCCTCCGTCCCCACCGCCCCGTACACCTGGACGCCTGCGAACGCGGCCGTGCCCAGCACATGGTCGAAGTGCGGATGGCTCAGCGCGACATGGGTCACCCGGCGGCCCAGCGCCGCCTCCGCGCGCAGCCGGACCTCCCGGCCCTCGCGCAGGGTCGCGCCCGTGTCGAAGAGCAGCGCGCCGTAGCGGCCCGCCACCAGCCCGGCCGTGGCGTCCCAGCGCGGGAGCCGGCACCGGCCCACGCCGGGCGCCAGATGCTCCCAGCCGGAGTTTTCCCAGGAGGAGATTGTCCAAGAGGGGTCAGTGGCGTCCATACCCCGACGTTATCCCCGCCCGGCGGAGACCGGCGCGACCGCGCGACAGGCCGCCCTTGCCAGCGGTGAACCCCTCCGCCGTACACTGGGACGCTGCTGGCACTCGAACATTCCGAGTGCCAGGAAGGTCCGGATCGACAGCTGGAGGTGTGCGCGGGTGCTCAGCGAACGCAGACTCGAAGTGTTGCGCGCCATCGTCCAGGACTATGTGGGCACCGAGGAGCCGGTCGGTTCCAAGGCGCTCACCGAGCGGCACCGGCTCGGTGTCTCACCGGCCACCGTCCGCAATGACATGGCGGCCCTGGAGGACGAGGGATTCATCGCCCAGCCGCACACGAGCGCGGGCCGCATCCCCACGGACAAGGGGTACCGGCTGTTCGTCGACCGGCTCGCGGGGGTCAAGCCCCTCTCGTCGCCCGAGCGGCGCGCCATCCAGAACTTCATGGACGGCGCCGTCGACCTCGACGACGTGGTGGCCAGGACCGTACGGCTGCTGGCCCAGCTCACCCGGCAGGTCGCCGTGGTGCAGTACCCGTCGCTGACCCGTTCCACGGTGCGGCACGTGGAACTGCTCGCGCTGGCCCCGGCCCGGCTGATGCTCGTACTGATCACGGACACCGGACGGGTCGAACAGCGCATGATCGACTGCCCGGCGCCGTTCGGTGAGACTTCTCTCGCGGACCTCCGCGCCCGGCTCAACAGCAGGGTGGTGGGGCGGCGCTTCGCGGACGTCCCACAATTGGTGCAGGACCTGCCCGAGTCCTTCGAACAGGAGGACCGGGGTACGGTTTCCACGGTGCTCGCGACCTTGCTCGAAACGCTGGTCGAGGAGACCGAGGAACGGCTGATGATCGGCGGAACCGCCAATCTGACGCGATTCGGACATGACTTCCCACTGACCATCAGGCCGGTGCTGGAAGCGCTTGAGGAGCAGGTCGTGCTGCTCAAGCTGCTCGGTGAGGACTCGGGCATGACCGTACGCATCGGGCATGAGAATGCCCACGAGGGCCTGACGTCCACATCGGTCGTCGCCGTCGGCTACGGTTCGGGCGACGAGGCAGTCGCCAAACTCGGCGTGGTCGGACCGACCCGCATGGACTACCCCGGAACGATGGGAGCGGTACGCGCAGTGGCACGTTACGTCGGACAGATCCTGGCGGAGTCGTAAGTGGCCACGGACTATTACGCCGTTCTCGGCGTGCGCCGCGACGCTTCCCAGGACGAGATCAAGAAGGCATTCCGGCGATTGGCGCGCGAGCTCCACCCGGACGTCAATCCCGATCCCAAGACGCAGGAACGCTTCAAGGAGATCAACGCCGCCTACGAGGTGCTGTCGGACCCGCAGAAGAAGCAGGTCTACGACCTCGGGGGCGACCCGCTCTCGCAGGCGGGCGGCGGCGGAGCCGGCGGCTTCGGCCAGGGCGGCTTCGGCAACTTCTCGGACATCATGGACGCGTTCTTCGGTACGTCGTCCCAGCGCGGGCCGAGGTCGCGTACGCGGCGCGGCCAGGACGCGATGATCCGGCTGGAGATCGACCTCAACGAGTCGGCCTTCGGCACCACGAAGGACATCCAGGTCGACACCGCTGTGGTCTGCACGACCTGCAGCGGCGAGGGCGCCGCCCCCGGCACCTCGGCCCAGACCTGCGACATGTGCCGCGGCCGTGGCGAGGTCTCACAGGTCACCCGGTCCTTCCTGGGTCAGGTCATGACATCGCGGCCCTGCCCGCAGTGCCAGGGCTTCGGTACGGTCGTGCCGACCCCGTGCCCCGAGTGCGCGGGCGACGGGCGCATCCGCTCCCGCCGCACCCTGACGGTGAAGATCCCGGCCGGTGTCGACAACGGCACCCGGATCCAGCTCGCGGGCGAGGGCGAGGTCGGCCCCGGCGGCGGCCCCGCCGGTGATCTGTACGTCGAGATCCACGAGCTGCCGCACGCGGTCTTCCAGCGGCGCGGCGACGATCTGCACTGCACGGTGACGGTCCCGATGACGGCGGCGGCGCTGGGCACGAAGGTGCCGCTGGAGACGCTGGACGCGCTGGAGGAGGTCGACATCCGGCCGGGCACGCAGTCCGGCCAGTCGATCCCGATGCACCAGCGCGGCATCACGCATCTGCGCGGCGGTGGCCGTGGCGACCTGATCGTGCATGTCGAGGTGCTCACCCCGACGAAGATGGACGCCGAACAGGAGCGGCTGCTGCGGGACTTCGCCAAGATGCGCGGCGAGGAACGCCCGACCGGCCAGTTCCAGCCGGGGCAGCAGGGGCTGTTCTCCCGGTTGAAGGACGCGTTCAACGGGAGGTAGCCCGCGGTTGTTCTTCTGCCGGGGGCCCGGGCACCCGGGGGCCGACGCCCCGGCGGTCGTCTTCGGGCCGCCACCGATTCGGTGCGGTGCGGAGGACGTGGCACGATGCGGTCATGTCCTCCGTACTCGCCGATCTCTGCCGATATCCGATCGTGCAGGCCCCCATGGCGGGCGGTGCTTCAGGCCCGCAGCTCGCCGCAGCCGTCTCCGAGGCCGGCGGTCTCGGGTTCCTCGCCGCCGGGTACAAGACCGCGGACGGCATGTACGAGGAGATCAAACAGCTGCGCGGGCTGACCTCGCTGCCCTTCGGCGTGAACCTCTTCATGCCGCAGTCCGAGAGCAACCCCGACCCGGCCGCCGTCGAGGTCTACAGCCACCAGCTCGCCGGTGAGTCCACCTGGTACGAGACGCCCCTCGGCGATGTCCACGGCAGCACGGACGACGGGTACGAGGCCAAGCTGGCCGTACTGCTCGACAACCCGGTCCCGGCCGTCTCCTTCACCTTCGGCTGCCCCTCCCGTGACGTGCTCGACGCCTTCGACCGGGCCGGCACCTTCACCATCGTCACCGTCACCACTCCCGAGGAGGCGCAGACCGCCCAGTGGTGCGGTGCCGACGCGGTCTGTGTGCAGGGCATCGAGGCGGGCGGCCACCAGGGCACCCACCGCGACGACCCGCAGAACGACGGCACGGGCATCGGGGTGCTGTCGCTCATCACGCAGGTCAGGGAGACCGTGCAGCTGCCGGTCGTGGCGGCCGGCGGGCTGATGCGCGGCGCCCAGATCGCCGCGGTGCTCGCGGCGGGCGCGGACGCGGCCCAGCTCGGTACGGCCTTCCTGGTGTGCCCCGAGTCCGGGGCGAACAGGCTGCACAAGCAGGCCATGACCAATCCGCTCTTCGTCCGCACGGATCTCACCCGCGCGTTCAGCGGGCGCCCAGCGCGCGGCCTCGTCAACCGCTTCATGCGCGAGCACGGCCCGTACGCCCCCGCCGCCTACCCCCAGGTGCACTACCTCACCGCCGGACTGCGCAAGGCCGCCGCCGGGGTGGGCGACGCCCAGGGCATGGCGCTCTGGGCCGGGCAGGGCCACCGCCTCGCCCGGGAACTGCCCGCGGGACAGCTGGTCGAGGTGCTGATCTCCGAACTGGCAGCCGCCCGCGCGGTGTTGGCCGGGGGCGACGCGTCATGACCGCCCCGGTCTTCGTCGTCGAGACGGTCCCAGGACCGGGTACGGCATCCGGCGCCACCTTCCTCCTGGACGGCCCCGAGGGCCGGCACGCGGTCTCCGTGAAGCGGCTGCGGGCGGGCGAGGACGTCGTACTGACCGACGGCGCGGGCCGCTGGGCGCAGTGCGTGGTCCTGGCGGCCGAGGGCAAGGACCGGCTGGAGCTCCGGGTGGACGCCTGCACCGAGGACGCGTCACCGGTCCCGCGGATCACCGTCGTACAAGCGCTGCCCAAGGGCGACCGCGGCGAGGTCGCCGTCGAGACCATGACCGAGACCGGCGTCGACGTGATCGTGCCCTGGCAGGCGTCGCGCTGCATCACCCAGTGGCGCGGCGACCGGGGCGCCAAGTCCCTCGCCAAATGGCGCAGTACGGCACGGGAGTCGGGCAAGCAGTCCCGGCGGACCCGCTTTCCCGAGGTCACCGAAGCGCTGAGCACCAAGCAGGTCGCCGCGCTCCTCGCCGACGCCGACCTGGCGGGGGTGCTGCACGAGGACCAGGAGTACGGCAGCGAGCCGCTGGCCGCGGCCGAACTGCCCGCCCGGGGCGGGATCGTGCTGGTGGTCGGCCCCGAAGGGGGAGTGTCACCGGAGGAGCTCGCGGCGTTCACGGCGGCCGGGGCCGGGGTGTACCGGCTGGGGCGCAGTGTGCTGCGGACCTCCACGGCGGGGACGGCCGCGGCGGCGCTGCTGCTGGCCAGGACGGGACGCTGGAGCTGAGCCGTCCGGCAGGGGGAGTGGTCCGGTCCGCCACCCGCGGAGGCGGCGCGAAAGCTACGAGCGGTCCGCCACCCGCGGGAGCGGCGCGAAACCCGCGAGTGGCCCGCCATCCGCCGGAGTGGTCAAGCCACCCGCGAGAGTGAAGTGGCCGAAGAGAGGCTGCACTTCGGGCCCGTTGAGTGGGACCCTGCTCCGTATGGGGGCATCGAGGCATGTGCGATACCGGTCGGTTCTCGTGGCGTTCGGCGCCGTCTGCGCGGCCGTGTCGGGCCTCACGGCCTGCGATCCGGTCGACGGGCTGAACACCGCATCCATCGCCTACACCACCGACACCACCGCCACCAGCGCCCTTGAGCACCACGGCGTCGGCGTCACCTGGCTCTCCTGCACCGCGGACGCCGAGGGCGGCGCCTCGCCCGCGTCCTCCACCGCCAAGCACCGCGTGGCAGAGGTCGACTGCCAGGGCAGGACCAAGGACAAGAAGGACATCACGGTCAAGGGCCGGGTGACCAGGAGCGTCGACGGACGCTGTGTGGGCGGCAGCCTGACCAGCACGGTCGGCGGGCAACTGGCCTTCAGGGCCACCCTCCTTGGCAACTGCGCGGCCCCGCACCACGACACCGCCACAGCGCCGCGCGCCTCGGACCACGGCGGCGGCGGGGCACATCCCACGGTGACGGTGACCGCCACCGTCACCCAGTACCCGGGCAAGTAGCCACCGCCCGGCCGGCACTTAGGTATCCCGTCTAGGTATCCCGCCCGCGGATTTAGGTGTACGGATCTTCGCCCCACTCCCGCGCGCGGCGGGCTTTCGCCGGTCAGAGTGGGGCCATGGCTGCACTTCCCGAACCGGACGTCCTGCCCGAGCCGGAGCTCGGTGCGCTCTCCGAACGCCTCGCCGCCACCCGTCTGGTGACCCTCACGGGCCCCGGCGGCGTCGGCAAGTCACGGCTGGCCGGCAGAGTCAGCGACGCCGCCCCGCGCACCGGTGCGCCCGTGCACCGGGTCGACCTCTCCGGCTGCCCGGACGCGGCGCTCGTCCCGTACCTGGTGGCCACCGCGCTGCACACCGCGCCCGCCCCCGGCACCGACCCGGTGCGCGCGGTGCTCGACCTGCTCGCCGACAGCCGGGGGCTGCTCCTCCTCGACACCTGTGAACATGTGCTGACGGGCTGCGCGTACCTCGTCGGCCGGCTGCACGACAGCTGTCCTGAGCTGCGGATCCTGACCACCAGCCGCAGACCGCTCGGCGTACCGGGCGAGGACCTGGTGGAGGTCGCGCCGCTGTCCCGCGAACAGACCGCCGGACTGCTCAGGGAGCACGCCGCCTCATACGGTGTGGAGCTGCCGGACTGCTGGGCCGGGCGGCTGGCCGGGCAGCTCGACGGCGATCCGCTCTCCACCCTCCTCGCCGCCCGGAGCCTGCGGCAGATGCCCGCCAAGGAGCTGTACGAAGTGCTCCGCTCGCCCGGCGGGCGCTTCGCCGTCCTCACCGACGGCCCCGGCGACCCGGCCAGGCACCGCACGCTCCTGGAGACCGTCGAGTGGAGCCACGAGCTGTGCAGCAGGGCCGAACGGCTGCTCTGGGCCCGGCTGTCGGCGTTCACCGGACCCTTCACCGCCGAGCAGGTCCGCACGGTCTTCCCGGACGGATCCTCGCTCGCCTCGCTGGTGAGTTCGTCGGTGGTGCTCGCGCAGCGCGGCGGGACCTACCGGCTGCCGCTGGCGCACCGGGAGTACGGACAACTCAGGCTCGCCGGACTGGGCGACAGCCTAGGGTGATCCCTGTGACACAGCCTTCCTATCTCCGGTTTCCGCATGTCCAGGGCGATCTGATCGCCTTCACCGCAGAGGACGACGTCTGGATGGCCCCGCTCGACGGCGGCCGTGCCTGGCGTGTCAGCGCCGACAACAGCCCCGTCAGCCATCCACGGATATCGCCCGACGGCCACTGGATCGCCTGGACCTCCACCAGGGACGGCGCACCCGAGGTGCATATCGCCCCGTCCGACGGCGGCCCCTCCAGGCGTCTGACGTACTGGGGCGACGCCCGGACGTCGGTCCGGGGCTGGACCCCGGACGGCGAGGTGCTCGCCATCAGCACCCAGGGCCAGGTCTCGCTGCGGCGCAGCTGGGCGCGGGCCGTCCCGGTCGACGGCGGCCCGGCACGGACCCTGCCGTACGGGCCGGTCGGCTCCCTCGCGTACGGCCCGGAGGGGCGGGTACTGCTCCTCTCCGCGACGATGGGCCGCGAGGCCGCCAGCTGGAAGCGGTACCGGGGTGGCACCGCGGGCAAGCTGTGGACCGGTGAGACCGGCGGCGACTTCGTACGGCTGCACGCCGGACTGGACGGCAACATCGAGTGTCCGCTCTGGGTGGGCGGCCGGGTGGCCTTCCTCTCCGACCACGAGGGCACCGGGGCGCTCTACTCCTCGCTCCCGGACGGCTCGGAGCTGCGCAGGCACACCCCCATCGACGGGTTCTACGCCCGCCAGGCCGCCACCGACGGCACCCGGGTCGTCTACATGGCGGCCGGTGAACTGTGGATCGTCGACGACCTCGAAGGCGCCGGACCCCGCCGGATCGAGGTCCGCCTCGGCGGCCAGCGCACCGACCTCCAGCCGCACTCCGTGCGCGCCGGGCACCACATCGGCACGGTCTCCCCCGACCGCACCGGACGCGGAAGCGCCGTCGAGTCGCGCGGCGCCGTGCACTGGGTCACCCACCGCGAGGGCCCGGTCCGCGCGCTGGCCGCCGAACCGGGCGTACGGGCCAGACTGCCCCGCACCTTCCGTGCGGACGGCGCCGAGCAGGTCGTCTGGGTCACCGACGCGGAGGGCGAGGACGCCCTGGAGTGCGCGCCCGCGACCGGGGCAGGCCCGGCCGCCGCCCCGCGCCGTATCGCCCAGGGCCGTATCGGCCGGGTGCTCGGGCTCGCCGCGGCCCCGGACGGCAGCCGGTTCGCCGTCGCCGCACACGACGGACGGCTGCTGGTCGTCGAGCGCGAGTCCGGCGATGTGCACGAGGTGGACCGCAGCGCCGACGGTGACGTGTCGGGCCTGGTCTTCTCACCCGACTCCGCCTGGCTCGCCTGGTCGCACCCCGGCCCGGAGCCGCTGCGCCAGCTCAAGCTCGCGCACCTCGCCGACCTCTCCGTCGCCGATGCCACCCCGCTGCGCTTCCGGGACTTCGCCCCGGCCTTCACGGCCGACGGCAAGCACCTCGCCTTCCTCTCCGAGCGCGCCTTCGACCCGGTCTACGACGCGCACGTCTTCGACATGGCGTTCATCGGCACCTGCCGCCCGCATCTGCTGACGCTCGCCGCGACCACACCGTCCCCTTTCGGGCCGCAGCGGCACGGCCGCGCGACCGAGAAGGACAAGGAGGCCGACGAGCACGACGCACCCACCGCGCTGCCCGTCACCCGGATCGACCTCGAAGGTCTCGCCGACCGGATCGTTCCGCTGCCCGTCGAGGCCGGCAGCTACTCGACGCTGCGCGCCGCCAGGGACGGACTGCTCTGGCTGCGCCATCCGCTGCGCGGGGTCCTCGGCACGAGCGGGGCCACCCCCGACGCCCCCTGGCCCGGTACCGTCCTGGAGCGGTACGACCTGGAGAAGCTGCGCGAGGAGGAACTCGCCCCGGACGTAGACCACTTCGAGGTCAGCGGCGACGGCAAGCGGCTGGTGCTGCACACGGACGGCAAGCTGCGCGTCGTCCCCTCGGACAGCCGGGTCTCCAAGCCCGAGGCGGACGAGGACAGCGAGCGCAGTGTCTCCGTCGACCTCTCCCGGATCCGCCGGACCCTCGACCCGGCCGCCGAGTGGCGGCAGATGTACGAGGAGGCCGGGCGCATCATGCGGGACAACTTCTGGCGCCCCGACATGTCCGGTGTGGACTGGGACGGGGTCCTGGACCGGTACCGGCCGGTCCTCGACCGCATCGCCACCCACGACGACCTGGTCGACCTGCTCTGGGAGGTCCAGGGCGAGCTGGGCACCTCGCACGCCTATGTGACACCGCTCGGCGGCTGGCGCGACGACACCACCCGGCAGGGGTTGCTCGGCGCCGACATCTCCCGTACGGAGGACGGCCGTTGGCGTATCGACCGGGTGCTGCCTTCGGAGACCTCCGACCCCGCGGCACGCTCACCGCTCGCCGCGCCGGGCGTCGCGGTCCGCGCGGGTGACACCGTGCTCGCCGTCGACGGCCAGCCGGTCGACCCGCTCACCGGCCCCGCACCGCTGCTCACCGGCTCGGCGGGCAAGCCCGTCGAGCTCACCGTCTCACCCGCGGACGGGGGCGACCCCCGCCATGTGGTGGTCGTACCGACCGGGGACGAGGAGGCGCTGCGCTACCACGCGTGGGTGGCCGACCGCCGGGCCTATGTCCATGAGCGGTCCGGGGGCCGGCTCGGCTATCTGCACGTCCCCGACATGGTCGGCTCCGGCTGGGCGCAGCTCCACCGCGACCTGCGGGTCGAAGTGGCCAGGGAGGGCCTGGTCGTCGACGTACGGGAGAACCGCGGCGGCCACACCTCGCAGCTGGTGGTGGAGAAGCTGGCCCGCCGTATCGTCGGCTGGGACCTGCCGCGGGGGATGCGGCCGTCCAGCTATCCGCAGGACGCCCCGCGCGGCCCTGTGGTGGCCGTCGCCAACGAGTTCTCCGGCTCGGACGGCGACATCGTGAACGCGGCGATCAAGGCACTGCGGATCGGACCCGTGGTCGGCACCCGCACCTGGGGCGGCGTCATCGGGATCGACAGCCGGTACCGGCTGGTCGACGGGACCCTGGTGACCCAGCCCAAGTACGCCTTCTGGCTGGAGGGTTACGGCTGGGGCGTGGAGAACCACGGGGTCGACCCGGACGTCGAGGTGGTCCAGGCACCGCAGGACCACGCGGCGGGGCGCGACCCGCAGCTGGACGAGGCGGTCAGGATCGCGCTCGCCGCCCTGGAGGAGACCCCGGCGAAGACCCCGCCGGGCCTGCCGGGCTGACGGCCGCGCGCCCCCCCGCCGCCGCGCCGGGGGCGGCACCCGCGCGGCGCGAAGCCTGTCGCGA
>NZ_JBHYWP010000049.1:0-8964 GCF_042751845.1 Streptomyces sp. NPDC059398
GTACTGAACCTCACCGGTACGGACTCACTCTGGCTGCTGCTCGCGGGGGCCGCGGTGAGCAGCTGCGGCATCGTGACCGTCATGGCGCTGGTCGCCGACATGGCGCTCGCCTCTGCCCCCGTGGAGAAGGCGGGTTCGGCCGCTTCGCTCCTCGAAACGGGGCAGGAGTTCGGTGGGGCGATGGGGATGGCGGTCCTCGGCTCGATCGGTACGGCGGTCTACCGCGCCGACATGCCGGCGTCCGCCCCCGACCAGGCACGGGAGACGCTGGGCGGGGCGCGGGCCGTGGGGACACCGGGTCTGGTGGAGCTGGCGCGGGCGGCGTTCGTGCACGGGATGCACTTCGCGGCGGCGGGTGGTGCGGTGCTGCTGCTGGCCGGGGCGGTGCTGACGGTGGCGCTGCTGCGGGGGCGGAAGAACGCGGTGGGGCACGAGGCGACCGCGCCGGCCGAACTGGCGGCGTAGGGATCCTCGTTCACCGGCTTCACCGGCTTCACGCGCTCACGGGCAAGGTCGGGCCGGGGCGGGGTGGGAGCCGCTGCCCGCCCGCGCTCCCTTCACGGGCCGGGGCGGGCCGGGGCGGGAGCCGCTGCCCGCCCTCTCTCCCCGGCCCGCGGCGTCACCGGCTCAGCAGGTCGGCGCGTCCCCGCGCCCCGTACTCCGCCACCAGCCGCTCCACGTCCCCGGCGGTCAGCCGTGCGTACGTCCCGTCCGCCGCGCGCCACACCGGATCGGCGCAGCGGAAGCCCTCCCGGCGCAGCCCGACGCGGTGCACCTTGTTGGTCGCCGTGACCGGCATCGCGGGGACGATCCGCACGTAGGAGGGCGTCATCTTCGTTCCCAGGTCGGTCTGTTCGCGCAGGAAGTCCGTGAACGCCACCGGGTCGAAGGCGGCGCCCTCGCGCAGGGCGAGCGCCGCCATCACCTGGTCACCGGCGACCGGGTCGGGTACCGC
Source organism: Streptomyces sp. NPDC059398 (assembly GCF_042751845.1). Taxonomy (NCBI): domain Bacteria; kingdom Bacillati; phylum Actinomycetota; class Actinomycetes; order Kitasatosporales; family Streptomycetaceae; genus Streptomyces; species Streptomyces sp. NPDC059398. The sequence continues at coordinate 956 of NZ_JBHYWP010000049.1, forward strand.
GTACACCGCGACCGCCGCCGCCCCGGTCCAGCGGGCGAGGATGTTCTCGATCATGGCGGCGGCCAGATTCTCGCTGTCGACACGCAGCCGGTCGTCCGTACGGCCCGCGAAGTAGAGGAAGCCCCCGGCATCGCGGTAGAAGAGGTCGCCGGTCCAGTACCAGCCCCCGCGCCTGCGGTCCGCTTCGGCGGTCTCGTTGCGCCAGTACCCCTCGAAGGGGTTGGGCCCCCGGTTGACCAACTCCCCTATCGCTTCGGTCCCGTTGGTGAGACGGCCGCTCCCGTCGAAGACGGCGCGTGGGCGTTCCTCGCGGGTGTCCGGGTCCACCACCGCCAGGTCGTCGCCCGGTGCCGCCCGGCCGATCGCGCCCGGGGGCGTGCCGGGGGTGCGCTGGACGGCCGCGCCACCCTCGGACGATCCGTACCCCTCGACCAGCCGCACACCGAACCGTTCGGCAAAGCGCGCCGCGTCCACCGCCCCCGCCTCGGTGCCGAAACCGGTCCGCAGCGGGTGGACGCGGTCGTCGGGGCGCTCGGGGGTGGCGAGGAGGTACTGCACGGCGCGGCCGACATAGGTGAAGTACGTGGCGCCATGGGCCCGTACGTCGTCCAGGAAGCGGGAGGCCGAGAAGCGGGGGCGCAGTGCGACGGCGGCGCCTGCCGCCACGGCCGGGGCCCAGTTGGCGATCACCGCGTTGCCGTGGAACAGCGGCATGCATATGTAGTGGACGTCGTCCCCGCCGGTCCCGAAGTGGCCGGCCAGGGAGCGTCCGGCGGCCGCCAGCCGACCCTGGGTGCAGATCGCGGCCTTGGGCGCGCCCGTCGAGCCCGATGTGAAGTAGAGGAGCATCCGTGTCGACGGGGAGACCGGGGCCGCGACGGCTTCGCCGGGTACGGCGTCCGCGTAGGGGGTGAGCAGCTCGCGGTAGGCGCGGGTGCCGGTCACCAGCATGCGTACGCCCGGCAGTTCAAGACCGTCGAGCAGCGGCAGCAGCTCCTGCGAGGTGATCAGCACCCGGCAGTCGGTGTGGGTGATGTCGCGGGCCAGTTCCGCGCCGCGCCGGGTGGGGTTGATGCCGGCGACGGCGGCCCCCGCGAGGGCCGCCGCGCTCAGCCAGAGCGGGAATTCCGGGGTGTTGTGGAGCAGCACCCCGATATGGGGCTCGGCTCCGGCCGGGAGCAGATCCACGAGGAGCGCGGCCCGCACGGCGGCACCCGAAGCGACCTGATGGTGGCTCAGGACCAGGTCACCGGATTTCAGCCCCGGTCGCTGATCGCCCCATTGGCGCTGTACGAGCTCCGCGAAGGTCTCTGCGCTCCTCATGGCGGAGGAGGGTAATTGACTACCCGTCAGAAATGAACGGTCAGGGATGACCCGTCAGAGACGGACCGCCGGAGGAGCCCCCTCGGAGGCGATCGTTCAGCGGCGCTCGTTCAGAGGCTGACGTCCGAGCAGGCATAGAACGCGTTGCCCGTGTCGGCGATGTTCCATACGGCCAGGATCACGTGGTGGCCGGACTTCTGAGTGGGGATGGTGCCCTGCTGCGAGACGGTTCCGGGCGGCTGCTTGCCGCCGTACGGGACCGTCATGAAAGGCTGCGGGTCGAGGTCGGCCCGGGTGAGCGGCTTGGAGTCGTCCCAGCCGTTCTTGGTGATGAAGTACTCGAAGTCGGTCGTGGCGTGCCTGGCGGTGAACTGCCAGCGGAAGGTGTACGCCTGACCGCCCGTGAGCTTGGTGGTCGGCCATGCGTTGCCGTTCGGCGCCTTCGCCCCGTCGAGCTGGGCGAAGTCGTCGTGCGCGCCGGAGCAGATCTTGCCGTCGGCGGGCCCGGCGCCGGGGAACCCCTTGGGGGCCTCGACGCTCTGCGGTTCGTACTGGATGGCACCGCAGTTGGTGACGGTGCCGTTGGCACAGAGCTTCTGACGGCTGATGGGCTGGTCGGTGTACCCGTGGCTGCTGGCGCTGCCGGTGGCGAGCAGGGATACGCCCGCCACGGCGAGGCCGACCACGGCCGCACCTATTCTCTTGCGCATGCTGCACTCCTCGGAACTTGGGGGAGTTCGGTGTGTGCCGAGCTGCGGTCTAGACCAAGGCTCAGAGTATGGACGTCAGTTCGCCGTGTCCATATCAAAGACAGGTCTCCACCAATTCCGGGGAGGCGGGCGCGGGCGGCTGTCTGCCGGGCTTCAGGAAGCGGCGCCGCCACGCCCCGAGTAGAAGGCGACCGTCAGATCCCGGACGAGTGCGTTGCGCTCGTAGACGTCCAGCTCGACAAGACCGCGTGCGGTCAGCCGGGTCACCGTGTCGTCCACCGCGTCCACCACCGAGGTCAGCACGGTCTCCCGGTGCCGGGCGTCGATCGCGGCGACCCGGCTGCGCCGCATCGCATCCGCCACCTCCGGGGCGTACTCGATCCTGGTCGGCTGCGCCGAGAACACCTCGATGCCCACCGGGTAGGTCTCCGCCTTCAGCATCCGGGTCAGCGCGTCGCCCACGGCCTCGCTGTCGCGCAGGGTCGGCCCGTCCTCGTGGAAGGCGTCGGCCGGCAGCTGCGAGAGCACCCGCGCCATCGCGGCCTCGGTCTGCTCGGACAGATACGCCTCGTGGTCCCCCACCGCGTACGTGGCCCTGGCCGTGTCCTTGATCCGCCACACCACCAGGACGACGACGCGCAGCGCCGTGCCGTCGGCGTCGACCGCGGGCAGCGGCTCGCTCCGCCAGTGCCGCAGCCGTACGTCGACCCGGCGGCGCAGCACCAGCGGGTTCGTCCACACCAGCCCGGTCCGCCTGACGCTCCCCCGGTAGTCGCCGAAGAGCGAGAGGACCCACACCTGGCCGACCCGCCCGCGCCCGATCCCGCCGAAGGCGAACAGCGCCAGGGCGCCGAGCACGGCGAGCGCCCCGGCAGCCCCGGGCCCGACCCCGCCGTACGGCATCGTGTCCAGCCGCAGCAGCGAGGCCAGCGGTGCCGGAAGCGCCCCGGCCTTCCACAGCACCGCCGCGCATCCGGAGAGCGCGGCGGCGCCGCCGAGCAGGGCGACGGCGCCGGGCAGCGCGGCTCCGGTGCGCTCGGAGAGCCGGGGGTCGGCGGGCGGTGCGGGCCTGACGGCGGGCTGGGTACGGGTGTCCGTCCTGGCCGGTCCGCGCTTCGGCCCCGCGGGAATCCCGGAGTGACCGGCGGGCCGGCCGACCGTCCGGGCGCCGGTCGCCGCGGCACCGGGAGCGTCGTCCCGGAAGAGCAGGTGAACGGGGATCTCGGTGGTGGACTCGTTCATGATGACGGAGGTCCTGCGCATCGCCGGCCGGCCCCCGGCCGGTCCTTCGCTCCACGCCGGCCCGGTCTGGCCGGTGTGTCCGGTGGACTCCTCTTCCTGCCCGGCGGGCCCGGCCGGTACCGCCCGCCCGCCGAACTCGGTGTGTTCACCTGGTGCTGTCGTCTCGGTCATGCGAAGAGTCGCCTCCATGTCTCGGGGCCCGGATATCCGTCGGCCCGCGCGCCGGTCCATCCCTGGGCGCGCTGGAACGCCTGGACGTTGCGCCGGTCCGCCTCGGACCAACGGGGTCCGGGACCGGCCTTGTAGTACTTGCTGAAGCCCTTCTTCACCAGCTGCTTGCCGAGCCGCTCCACGTCGGCGCCGGACCGCCCCGGCCTGAAGTGCCCGGTACCGGGAAAGGCCGCGGCCTTCGGTGCACTGGTGGCGGGGGCGGCCTTGGCTGGGGCGGCCTTGGCGGGGGCGGCCTTGGCTGGGGCGGCCTTGGCCGGGGCGGCCTTGGCCGGGGTGGCCTTGGCTGGGGCGGCCTTGGCTGGGGTGGCCGAACCGGCCGAACTCGTCGGCCTGGCAGGGGTGATGGGGGTGGTGGGGAGCGCGGTGGGGGCGGTGGTGGCGGGCGTGGTGTGAGGGTTGGAATGGCCGGCGCCCGTACGGTCGGGTCCGGCGGGCCTGCCCGTACCGGCCGGGCTGCCGGTACCGGCGGGACTGCTCGAAACGGCGGGCCTGCCCGTACCGGCCGGCCGGCCCGTGCGCCCCGGAGCCGCCGCACCGACGGCGCCGCTCTTCGCGGCGGCCGGGATGTCCTTCCCGCCGCCCTTCACCAGCAGGCTCCAGGTGGCCGGGCCCGGCAGCCCGTCCGCCGCGGAGCCGGTCCACCCCTGGGCCCGCTGGAAGGCCCGGGTGGCCCGGCGGTCGGCCGTACCCCAGCGCGGCCCGGGGCCCTGCTGGTAGAAACGGCGCCCGCCACGGGCGACGAGCATCCGGCCGAGCCGGGTGACGTGTTCGTTCTTCGCGCCCTTGCCGAAGGACTTCGCCCCGGGAAAGGCGCTGCCCGGCTTCGAACCGGCGGTGCCGGTCCGCAGCCCCTTGTAGCGGTAGGGCACATAGCGGCTGGAGTGCGACCAGTAGGCGTACGGGGTCGACTGCACGCGGGTGTGCGGCTTCGTCTGCTCGTACGCCAGGTAATACGTGTGGGCGGAATTGGTCCAGCCGCCGAAGACAGTGACGTGGGAGCCCTTGTTGGGGTTCGCCGGGTTGTGGAACAGCAGGATGTCGCCGGGCTGGAGTTCGCTCTTGTCTATCCGCACCCCGTACTGGGCCAGGTTCCCCGTCCATTCACTGCCGCTCAGCCCCCAGGCCATCGAGACGAAGCCGGAACAGTCCTCCCGGTAGCCGTCCTTCCACTTCCTGTCCATGCGGTACGGGACCTTGGCCGCCACCCAGGTCCTGGCCCGGTTGATGATCGCCGACCGGGTGGTGGCCGGCAGTTTCGCGGGGGCGGTGGGCGCCACGGCCGGCTCCGGGCCCTGGCCGCCGGGGCCGGGAGCGGCAGCGGCGGCGGTCCCCCCGCCGAGCACCACCCCTGCGGCGGTCGCCAGCACGAGCGCGCGCCGTGCGCCGTGGGCCGCCGGGTGGCCGCCCTCTCTCCGCGAGAGGGTGTGGAGGGCCGAGCGGCGCCAGGCGACGCATCCCGCACAGCCGCAGTCGCTCTCGGGTTCGTACTCCTCGAAGACCGGAACCGTCATACCTGTCCCCTCCGCCTAGTCGAGATTCTGCACAGGCACATCTGCATGATCGTCAGCTTCTCAACTATGCGGACGAATCGCATTTTGACGGATTGAATGGGTAGAAAACGAACATATGATCCGCCGGGAGGTACCGAGCACCCACGCCGGTCCGGTAAAGTTCTCCAGGTCAGCAGGCGCCGCTAGCTCAGTTGGTTAGAGCAGCTGACTCTTAATCAGCGGGTCCGGGGTTCGAGTCCCTGGCGGCGCACGCGATACCGAAGCCCTTCACCTCGCGGTGGGGGGCTTCGGCCGTTGTCTCCCCTTCCGGTCCCGCCCTCCCTCTCAGCCTCCCCCGCCCGCGCGGCACCCAGTCCCGGCGCGGCGGGCCCGCCCCAATCCGCTCCGTGCGCAAGCGAGTTGACGACCCACCGGGGCGCACGCGCGCACCCGCCGCACGCCCCGCCCGCGAACACCGCAGGGGCCGGCCCGCCGCACACAGCAGACCGGAGGGGCGCCCGCCGGGCGCCCCTCCGGTAAATCCCACGGTGAATTCTGAGCGGTTCAGACAGATTCGGCCAAAACAGTGCGACCGAGTAGATCAAACAGGTCACGGCGCCCGGACGGACACCCGTACAGGCCGTGCGGATACGCGCCCGCACCGCCCGCCGCTCACCCCTTGGGCACACCCGTGAGGTAGGCCGAGACCACCACATTCGCGCTGTACGCCCGCGTCGTACGGTCGAACGAGCCGCCGCAGGTGATCAGCCGCAGCTCGGCACGGCCGTGGACGCGCTCCCCGTAGACCTTCTTCGCGTTGAAGTGGCTGCGCTGGAAGACCTGGACGTCATCGATGGTGAACTCGCTGACCGAGCCGTCCGAGCCCGTCACCCGCACTTTCTGACCGGGGCGGACCGCGCTCAGACCGTAGAAGACCGCTTTCCTGGTGTTCGTGTCGACATGGCCGACGAGCAGGGCGGCCCCGACCGCACCGGGACGGGTGCCGCCACCGAACCAGCCGACCTCGTCCGGGGTCTCGAACGGCGGCGGGTCGACCGCACCGTGGGAGTCCAGCCCGCGCGGCACGATCGGGGCGTTGATCCCCACCGAGGGGATCTGCACCCGCTGCGGCCGCACCCCGGCGAGCGGGTCATGGGCCGGTGGGAGCGAGACGCCGAGCGGGCGGCCCACCGCGGCCACATCCCCGGTCTTCGGCCCCGAGCTGCCCTCGGGGCCCTCGGTGATCTGGCGCCCCCAGAGCCAGAGCCCGAGCAGCAGTACGGCCCAGGCGACCCCGGTCAGCAGCCGTCCGCCGCCCGAAGACGAGCCCTCGGACGACATGTCAGCTGTTGCGCCGGCGCCGGACGCTGCGCCCGGCGACCGCCACCGCGGCGATCCCGGCGAGCACCAGGCCGACGACGGTGTGCCCGGAGCCCGGAGCCGCCTCCTGCGCCGCGACCGTGGCGGTGGCCCCGCCCCCCGCGTGGACGGGAGCGGTCGGGGTGATCAGCGGCATCGGGCGGTGGTGGCCGCCGCCCTCCCGTACGACCGTGATCGTGCCGGTCACGGTCGTGTGCCCGCACTTGACCTGGACCGAGTAGTCCCTGGACTGGGCGTCGGCGCGGATCCGCGCGGCGGCGTACATGGAGCCGCGGTCGGCGGCGGGCGAGAACTCGGCCTGCGAGTCGAAGGCGTCGGACCTGCCGTACGGCTTGCCGCTCTTGCAGCTCACTCTCAGGTCCACCTCCTCGCCGGGAGCGATGACGGACGGGCTGACCGTGACCGTCCCCGATGCCCCTTCGGCCGGGGCCGCGATCGCGGCTGCGGGGGTCAGGGCAGCCACGGCCGCAGTAGCGGCACAGAGAGTGACGGATATCAGACGCATGGTGAACCTCCTGTTACGAAGGTTGGTGCCTCCGGGTTCATCCCGCATCCCGGGCAAGGCGCACATACGTCCGATCGTGGAGCTGCTGTCGGACGGCGGCCCGTTCCGGCCACCGGACCGGCGTGAATAGGATGGCCGCCACGGAGCCCCCGTACCGTTCGGACCTCCGGTGACCATCACGCCGAGCCGCCAGGAGCCAGCCCGCATGACAGAGCGCAAGCCCATCGAATCGTGGCTCACGGACATGGATGGCGTACTGATGCACGAAGGCGTCCCCGTGCCGGGAGCCGATGCCTTCATCAAGAAGCTGCGGGACACCGGCAAGCCCTTCCTTGTGCTCACCAACAACTCGATCTACACCCCGCGTGACCTGCGCGCCCGGTTGCAGCGGATCGGCCTGGACGTGCCGGTGGAGAACATCTGGACCTCCGCCCTCGCGACCGCCAAGTTCCTGGACAACCAGCACCCGGGCGGCACCGCGTACGTCATCGGCGAGGCCGGGCTGACCACGGCGCTGCACGACGCCGGATACGTCCTGACCGACGCGGACCCCGACTTCGTGATCCTCGGCGAGACGCGGACCTACTCGTTCGAGGCGCTGACCAGGGCGATCCGGCTGATCAACAACGGGGCGCGCTTCATCGCCACCAACCCCGACAACACCGGCCCGTCCCCGGAGGGTGCGCTGCCCGCCACGGGTTCCGTCGCCGCCCTGATCACCAAGGCGACCGGCAAGGACCCGTACTTCGTCGGCAAGCCCAATCCGCTGATGATGCGCACCGGGCTCAACGCGATCGGCGCCCACTCCGAGTCGTCCGCCATGATCGGCGACCGGATGGACACCGACGTCCTGGCGGGTCTTGAGGCCGGTATGGAGACCTTCCTGGTGCTCACCGGGCTGACGGCCAAGGCCGACGTCGACCGCTATCCGTACCGGCCGACCACGGTCGTGGACTCCATCGCCGACCTGGTGGACCTCATCTGACCCGCGGTCCCCGTGACCGGCCGGCGGGGACGCCCGATGCCATGACCGGCCGGGGGGGGGGGGGCGCGGGGGGGGGGGGGGGGGCCCCGGGGCGCGCCGCGCGCTGTACGCCCCCCCCCCACCCGCGCACACAGAGAGTGTGA
>NZ_JBHYWP010000049.1:8974-56896 GCF_042751845.1 Streptomyces sp. NPDC059398
CCTGAGTCTCTCGCTCTCACAGCCGTCCCGGCGCGCCCCGGGCGCCCCGGCGGGGCCCCCGCGCCCGCGCCGGGCGGGGGGGGCGGCCCCCGCCCCGGCCCCCCCCCCCCCCCCCGCCCGTGTCACCCCGCGCTGATACCGACCCCGTCGACCGTCCAGAACCAGTTGTTGCCCCCGGTGTAGCGGAACCGCACCTGGGCGCTGGTGGCCCCGGCGGGGACCTGGAGGGTGATGTTCTCGGTGCGGGACGAGGTGTCCGCGGTGTACGTCCGTACGCTCACCGGGGCCCCGCCGTCATAGCTGACCAGCACCTCGCCGCGCTGCGGGGCCTCCTGGCGGTAGTACGTCGTGTACGTGAGGGTCGCCGGGCGGCCGCCCCGCACCCGGTAGGCCGGGCTGACCAGGGTCGAGTCGAAGCTCCCCTTGAACGACTTGTCCGACCACTCGTCCCCGTCGGCGACCGCGAAGACACCGCGCGCCCTGACATTGGACTCGCGCTGCTGGTCGGGCTCGGCCTTCGTCCAGAACTCGTCGGTGGTGAAGGACCAGCCGCGCCACTCGGTGACCCCGCCGGTGCCCATCGCGAAGTTGTCGACCGACCAGCCGGGCGGCGGGGTGTGGGTGAAGCCGATGACGCCGGCCCCGATGCCGCTCTCGTCGACCGGCCCGGTCAGCCGGGGGCGCAGCGCGTCGAACGCGTCGTCGCCCGGCTGCTGGAGCGGCCTGCCGTCGAGGCCCCAGGCGGGGTCGATGGCGATTCCGAGGTGGGCGAGCGCGGAGGCGGCGACGTCCGGCATCCGGATGTCGTACCGCGTCGAACCCGCGCCGATCCCGGCGCCCCGCGCGATCAGGAAGGTCTGGCGCTCCTGCCAGCTGGAACCGCCGTGGCCGCCCGGGTCGGTGTGGCCGTGGTCCGCGGTGACCATGATGAGCCAGTTCTCCGACGCGTACGCGGACCGGGACTCGATGGCGGCGACGAACTGTCCGACCGAGGTGTCCACGGCGTGGATGGCGTCGAGGTACTCCTGGCTGGCGGCGCCGTGTTCGTGGCCCGCCTCGTCCACCCCGTCGAGCTGCACGAAGTGCGCGTCGGCGCTGCCGGTGGCGAGCTGACTGACGAGCCGTGAGGTGGTCCCGGTGTCGTACTCGGCGCTCGGGGTGTTGACGCGGGTGTCCACCTTCGGCGAGAAGACGGTGGTGGTGATCGGGTTCCAGGACGCGATGGCGTAGGTGCCCAGCGCGGGCCTGGCGTTCTCGACGCGGGTCAGGAAGTCCGGGTACTGGGCGAAGTTCTGTCCGGCGAAGGTGTTGTCCATCACCTTGTGCTTGTCGGGCCAGACACCGGTGATGATCGTCGACCAGCCGGGTCCGGAGAGCGTGGGGGCGAAGGGTGCGGCGTACAGCGGGCTGGCGGCGGTCAGGCCCGCCGCCCGGAGCGCCTTGAGATGCGGTGCGTCCGCCACTTCGATCTTGCTGAGCAGGGTGCCGTCCAGGCCGATGACCAGGACCTTGGGCTTTCTGCTGACGGCGTGGGCGCTCTGGGCGAGGGGGCCCGCCGCGACGGCGAGAGAGGCGGCGCCGATGAGGAGGGAGCGGCGGGACAGCTGCGAAGACACGTGATCCTCCGGTACGGGGTGGGATGGCCGTGCGGATGGCGCACGGCTCAACGCCCCTGCCGGGGCAGAGGCGTTGACGGTTTCGAACGAGCCGGACTAGACCCGTTATCCTTTCGCAATAGTCCGCGGACTGCCAGAGGCGTGCGGTGACGTTCTCACCGCGTGCGGCCCGGGTGCTCGGCCCGGGTGCTCAGCTGTGCGTGGCGGACTTCCAGTCCTCGACGTATGAGCTGAGGTTCCTGGAGATGTCGTCCCAGTCGGGTGCGAAGACGTCGACACCCTTCATCAGCGCACTGAGCGCGGTCGCGTTGGCGTCGGTGGCCTTGACGTCCTGGCGGGACGAGAAGCCGCCGCCGATCTCGCTGACCTGCTTCTGGGCCTGCTCGGCGAGCATGAAGTCCAGCAGCTTCCTACCGTTCGCCGAGTGCGGCGCCTTGCTGACCAGACCGGCTGCGTACGGCAGTGCGAAGGTGGTCGGCCTGCCGCCGCCCGACTTCGCGGGGAACCAGATGCCCAGGTTCGGCATGGTCTTCGTCTGCGCGTAGCTCATCTGCACATCGCCGTTGGCGGCCAGGAGTTCGCCCTTGTCGACCTTGGGGGCGAGCTTGCCGGTCGAGGCGGACGGGCCGACGTTGTTCGCCTGGAGCTTCCCCAGGTACGCCATGGCCGCCTCCTTCGAACCGAAGTCGTGGATCGCCTTGATGATCACGGCGGTGCCGTCACCCGCGACGCCGGGCGTCGAGTACTGGAGCTTGTTCCGGTACCGGGCGCCCAGCAGTTCGTCCCAGGTCGTGGGGGCCTTCGTCAGCTCCTTCTTGTTGTAGACGAAGCCGAAGTAGTTGTTGACGACCGAGGTCCAGGTCCCGTCGGCGCCCTTGTCGGCCGGGGCGACCTGGCCCGAGCCCTTGGGCGCGTACTTCTGGAGCAGGCCCTTGGCGTCGGCCTGCTGGATGAACGGCGGGAGGGTGACGAGGACATCGGCCTGGGTGTTGGACTTCTCGCGGACCGCGCGCTGGACGACCTCGCCCGAACCGCCCTCCACGTACTCGACCTTGATGCCGGTCTGCTTCTGGAAGTCCTTGAAGACCCGGTCGTACCAGCCGTCGTGGTTCTCGCCCTTGAGGCCGTCGGCGCTGTAGACGGTGACGACCTTGGCGTCGGAGGCGGCGGACGAACCGCCGCAGGCGGAGAGGGAACCGGCGAGGACCAGGGCCCCGGCGACGGCGGCGAGCGGCTTGATGGGGTGGCGCATGACGTGTCGTGTCTCCTGGAGTGGGGCTGAAGCCGGTGGGGACCGGCTGGTGACGGTGGTGGTTCAGCGGTGGTGACTGAGCCGTGGTGGTTCAGCGGTGGTGGTCGGCGTCGGTGGTTCAGCGGTAGGACGCGCGGGTGCGGATACGGGAGACCGCGGAGAGGACCAGCAGCGTCGCGGCCATGAGGACCACGGCGACAGCGGCGCCCGTGAAGAGCGAGCCCCGGTCGGTGGCCGCGAAGATCTGGACGGGGAGCGGGGTCCAGTCGGGCGGGTAGAGCATCATCGTGGCGCTCAGCTCCCCCATCGACAGGGCGAAGCAGAGCCCGGCCGCCGCGGTCAGTGACGGGAGCAGCAGCGGCAGCCTGACCCGCCACAGCACGTACCAGGGGCGGGCTCCCAGCGAGGCCGCGGCCTGCTCGTACACCGGGTCGAGCCGGCGGATCGCGGCCGAGACCGACTGGTGGGCGAAGGCCGTGACCAGGATGGTGTGTGCCAGGACGACGATCGTGGAGGTGCCGTTGAGCAGGACCGGCGGCTTGCTGAACGCCACCAGCACGGCGAGGCCCACCACCACCGAAGGCACCGCGACCGGCAGCATGAACAGCGCATCCATGAAGCGTCGTCCGCGCTTCTTCAGCGCGGCCCCGGCGAGCGCTGCCCAGGTCCCGGCCGTCAGCGCGAGCACGCTCGCACATCCGGCGGTGACCAGGCTGGTGGTCAGGGCCCGCAGCGAGTCCCCGCCGGTGGCGGTCGCGTAGTGGCCCAGGGTCGGCCCCGAGGGAAGGACGCCCGACCAGTTGGTGGCGAACGACGCCAGCAGGATCACCAGGAGCGGCAGGGCGAACAGGGGCAGGAAGAGGGCGAAGAAGAGGACCCAGACGGTCCACTTGCCTGTACGGCTATGCACCAGCACGGCGGGCCACCAACCGGTAGAGGGAGTAGAGCCCGACGGAGATCGCCACATTGACGACGGCGACCACGCACGCGGCCGGGTAGTCGGATTCGAGGATCGCCTTGCCGTACACGAGCATCGGCAGGGTCGTCACGCCCTTGGCCCCGGTGAAGAGCACGATGCCGAACTCGTTGAGGCACATCACGAGCACCAGGCTGCCGCCGGCGGCGAGCGCGGGCAGCGCCTCGGGCAGCACGATCCGCCGTACGATCCGGGCCGGGCCCGCCCCCAGGGACGAGGCCACCTCGATCTGCGCGGTGTCGAGCTGCGAGAAGGCCGCGAGCAGCGGCCGCATCACGAACGGGGTGAAGTAGGTGATCTCCGCGAGGAGTACGCCCCACGGCGTCCCGAGAAACTGGAACGGCCCCTGGTGCGCACCGGTCACATCCGTCCACGCGCCGTTGGCGATGCCCGCCGAGCCGTAGACGAAGAGCAGCGCGAGGGTGATCAGGAAGGACGGGAAGGAGAGGAAGACATCGATGAACCGGGCCACCGCCCGTCCGCCGGGGAAGGGTACGAAGGCGATCACCACGGCGAGCACGAAGCCGAGGACGAGACAGCCGGCGGTGGCACCGGCGGCCAGCCAGACGGTCGTTGTCAGCGCCTCGCGGAAGGCGTTCGATGCGAAGACCTGGGTGTACGGGGCGATGGAGGTACCGCCCGTGTCGGGCGTGAAGGACTGCTGGACGACGAGGGCCAGCGGGTAGAGGAAGACCAGCGCCAGTACCGCGACGGGCGGCAGCGCCCAGAGCAGACGGGGCAGGGAGTGGGGCAGTGAGCGGGGCGGGGTCCGGCGGGCCGGCGGGACTCCGCCGGTCTGCGGGGCCGGCGCGGTGGCCGCGGTCTGAGCGGCCCGGGTGGCGCTAGCCATCGGACGCTCCCGCCGCCGCGTCGACCGGTGTCCCGGTCATCGTGTCGTGCAGGGTCACGCCCGCCGTCTCGTGCCCGGTCACGCCCGCCGTGAGCAGCACCGCGTCATCGGGGGCGAAGTGCAGCGTCACCGTGTCCCCCAGCGCCGGTGTCTCGCGCAGTTCGCGGACATCGGCCTTGACCGGGTGGCCGTCCACATCGACCAGCAGCCGGTGCGTGGAGCCGCGCCACTGGACCTCGGAGATCCTGCCGCGCAGACCGTTCGGGCCCTCGCCGAGCCCGACCAGATGCGGGCGTACGCAGAGGGTGGCGGTGGCTCCCGCGACGGCGCCGTCCGCGCCGGTCACCGTCAGCTCCGTACCGGCGAAGGCGACCACCGCGCTGCCGACCACCGCTCCGGCGGCCCCCGCTCCGCCGTCCGCCCCCGGCGCGGTGCTCCGTACCGTCACCGGCAGGAGGTTGGCGTTGCCGACGAAGGAGGCGGTGAACTCGGTGCGCGGGCGCCGGTAGAGCTGCTGCGGGGTGCCGCAGTCCTGGAGGCGGGCCCGGTCCATCACGGCGATGCGGTCGGCCAGGGTGAGCGCCTCGACCTGGTCGTGGGTGACGTAGAGGATCGACACCTCGGGCAACTCACGGTGCAGCCTGGCGAGTTCGGCCAGCATCCCGGACCTCAGCCGGGCGTCGAGCGCGGAGAGCGGTTCGTCGAGCAGGAGCACCCCGGGCCGGATGGCCAGGGCCCGTGCGATGGCGACGCGCTGCTGCTGGCCGCCGGAGAGTTCACGCGGGTAGCGCTTGGCGTAGGAGTCCATGCCCGTCATCCCGAGCGCCCCGGCGACCCGCTCCGGGATCTCGGCCCTGGGCACCTTCTGCGCCCGCAGTCCGAAGGCGACGTTCTCCTCGACCCGCATGTGCGGGAAGAGCGCGTACTGCTGGACGACCATGCCGACACCCCGGCGGTGCGGGGGCAGGTGGGTCATATCGCGGCCACCGATGAGGACCCGTCCGGCGAAGGGCCGGACGAATCCGGCGACGGCGCGCAGCGCGGTGGTCTTGCCCGAACCCGAGGGGCCGAGCAGGGCCATCACCTCGCCGGGTTCGACGGTGAGGTCGAGCGAGTCGAGGACGGTGGTCCCGGCGTTCCTGCCCTGCGCACCGTACGCGACCGAGACCCCGTCGAAGCGGATGCCGCCGGTCGTATCCGTACCGCCGGCCGTGTCCGTACCGGTGGTCATATCCGCACCGGGGGCACCGCGCGGTCCAACCGGCCCAGCAGTCCGGGCAGTTCGGCGACCGAGCCGATGACATGGGTGGCACCGTGCCGCTCCAGCCGTTCCCGGTCATGGGCGCCGGTCAGGACACCGGCCACGGCCCGGGCCCCGGACCGTACGCCGCTGAGCATGTCGTACGCGGTGTCGCCCACGACCGCGACCTGGTCCATGCCGTCCACGGCCCGGGTCCGCAGGAACGCGGCGAGCACCATGTCCGGCCAGGGGCGCCCGCGACCGCCCGCGTCAGCCGGGCACAGCGTCAGCCCGACCAGGTCACGCCAGCCGAGCGCGTCAAGGATCGCGTCCTGCGTGGGCCGGGCGAAACCGGTGCTCAGCACCACGGTCCGGCCCTCGTCCCGCATCCGCTCGACGGCTTCGCGGGCACCCGGTACCGGCGCGATGTGCCCGGCGCCGACCAGTTCGCCGTACGCCTCCTCGAAGGCGGTGTTGGCCTGCCGGGCCTTCTCCTCGTCCCCGAACAGATGCCGGAAGACGGAGATCTTGGACTCGCCCATGGTGGCGCGCACATGGCCGAGCATCGTCTCGGGCTCGACGCCCATCCGCCGCGCGGCGGCGGCGAACGCCCGCTCGACGAGACCGCCGTCGGCGACGGTGGTGCCCGCCATGTCGAGCACCACCAGATTGATCGGATTCCGCAAGGTCAACTCACTCACCAGCCAAGGTCGTTCGCGGTCGTTTCGGCTATCGCCGGGGAACAGGTCATGCCGCGCCCGCCGGGCCCGGTGACCAGCCACACCCCGTCGCGCACCTGCTCGCGGTGGACGACGCGGGTGGTGTCGGTGCACTGCGCGTACACCCCGGCCCAGCGGTGGCGGATCTTCGGCAGCGGGCGCCCGAGGAAGGACGCGGCGACCCGGGCGACGTGCTCGTACGGCTCCTCGCGCACATCGAAGGCGAAGGGGTGCTCGTACTCGTGGGTGTCCCCGATGGTCAGCCCGCCGTCCGCACGCTGCACCATCAGCAGCTGCATCCGGTGTCCGGCGGCCACCGGGTCCTGCGGCTGCCGCGCATTGAGCGCGTCGAGGGCGTCGGACGCGTACGCCGGGTAGTAGCGGAAGGAGTCGGCGTCGGCCACCGATGTGGTGAGGCGTTCGCCGAGCGGCTCGGTCTGCATCATCTGGAGGCGGACCCGGCGGACCGGCAGCCCTGGGGCGAGTTCGCGCACCAGACCGCCGAGCCAGGCACCGGTGCAGAGGACGACGGCGTCGCCGGTGTGCACATCGCCGTGATCGTCGCGCACCGAGCCCGCGCCGACGACCTCACGGACCTCCCGCCCGCCGACGTAGCGGTACCTCCCCGAGGCCAGCAGCGCCTGCTTCAGCTCCAGTTGGGCGGTGCGCGGCTCCACGGCCGCGTCCTGACCGCACCAGAGCGCGGCCTCGAACTCACCCCGCAGGGCCGGGTTGACCTCGCGTACCTCCTGCGGCGACAGCAGCCGGTACCCGCGCGCGGCCGCGTCGTCCCGCTCCAGCGCGGCCTCGGCGACGGCCCACTCCAGGGCGTTCCGTACAGGGGTGAGCGAACCGGTGGCGCGGAACCCGATGCCGGGCACCCGCTCCCCGATCTCCGCCCAGAGCTCCCGGGCGCGCAGCGCGGTCGCCAGCTCCTCCCCGCCGGCCCGGCCGCTGACCCACACCTGCCCGAAATTACGGAGCGAGGCACCCCGGGCCTCGGTCTCGCGCTCGATCTGTACGACCTCGTGGCCGCGTTCCACTGCGTGCCAGGCGTGCATGGTGCCCAGCACGCCGGCTCCTACGACGATGACTCTCACGACGGCAACGCTGCTGGGGGCGGGTGGCCCGGCGCCGACCCGGAGGCAACGGCACGGTGAACAGCCTCACAAGACTGGACTAGACCCGTTATGTTCTCGTGACATCAACGGGTGGTTCCAACCGCCCCGGCGCCGGGGTCAGTCCGGCGCGAGGTGGGTGGTGAAGCTGAACCGGTCGCCCCGGAAGAGAGTCCGTACGCGTTCCAGGGGCAGCCCCCGCGCGTCACGGGAGACCCGGTGGATCAGCAGCATCGGCAGCGCGGGCGGCGTCCCGATGAGCAGCGCCTCGCGCGGGGTGGCCAGGACCGTCTCGATCCGCTCGTCGGCGTCACCGAAACGGATGCCCAGCCGTTCGCGGAGGAAGCCGTAGAAGGAGGAGTCGGGCTCGAACTCGCTCTCCAGGGTAGGGACTCGGGCCACCGCGACATAGGTGCTCTCCAGGCCGACCCGCTCGTCGTCCGCGAGCAGCACCCGCTCCAGATGCCAGACCGGCTCGCCCCGGTCGAGCCCGGTCTCGGCGGCGAGCGCGTCCGGGCAGGGGAAGCGGTCGAGCGAGATGAGATGCCGTCCGGGGGTGCGGCCCTGGCGTCGCACCCCCTCGGTGTAACTCACCAGCGACAGCGGCTGTTCGAGCTTGGGGCCCGCGACGACGGTGCCCCGCCCCTGCCGCCGTAGCCGCCCCTCCAGGACCAGTTCGCGCAGCGCCTGCCGTACGGTCTCGCGTGACACCTCGTACCGTACGGCCAGATCGCGTTCGGTGGGCAGTGGTTCGCCCTCGCCCAACTCCGCCATCAGCAGCGAGACATGGGCCTTGACCGCGTAGTACTTGGGGATGCGGCCGTGCTCCGGGATACCGGAGCGGATCGGTGCGCCAGGTGCCTGGCTGTGCGGGTAGTCCACGGGGTGATGGTCGCAGATCCGCGTGACGGTACCGGGCTCGCGGTGGCGGACCCGGCCCGCGCTCCCGGACTCACGGCGATGACCCGGCCCGTGCCCGGACTCACGGCGGTGACCCGGCCCGTGCTCCCGGACTCACGGCGGTGACCCGGCCCTCGCTCCCGGACTCACGGCGATGACCCGATCCGCGCTCCCGGACTCACGGCGGTCCGTGGCTCGCGGTGGTGCTCCGGGGTGCTACCGGCGGCGCTGGATCCTCGGGCGCCGTGATCCGATGACCAGGGCAGCGCCCAGCAGCACACAGGTACAGGCGATGGCCGACACGGTGCGCAGCCGGTGCGAACCGGTCCTGGCGAGCTCACCGGCGAACTCGTGCGCACCGGTACGGGGTCCGACCGCGGGGCCGCCCCCGGTACGCCCTCCGGTGGCGCCGTCGTGGTCCCGGCCGGGGACGCGCTCCCCGGGAGCCTGCCCGCCGGGGACGTCCGTCCCGGCGGCATCGGACGGCGGGGTGGCGTCGGACGGCGGGGTGGCGGAGACGGCGAAGCGGTAGGCACCGGAGTCCCCGACCCAGTCGCCGTCGTCGCCGTGCCGCCTGACGACGGCGGCGTCGGCGGTGATGTCGTCCGCGACGGTGTCCCCGGCGAAGGCGAGCCGGACCGGCACCGAGACGGTCCGCCCCGCCGGGACGTCGAACCCCCCGGTCCCGTCGGCCTCGGCTGCCGTATCCCCCTCATCGGCCTCGTCGGACCTGGCGGCGCCGTCGTTCGCGGCGGGCCCGGCCGGGCCGTCGCCGAACGGGCCGATGTGCTCGTCCTCGTCGGTGGTCGTGAAGGGCACCGGCCGCCAGCGGTGCGCGGCGGGGTCCTCGAACTCCAGCCGGATCTGGCGGTCCTGGAGCTGCCGGTGCCGGTCGACGAGGACGACGACCGGGTGGATGTCCCGGCAGGCGCCATCGGATGTGTTGGTCAGTTCGAGCGACCAGGTGGCGAAGTCGTCCCCGGGCCGATACGAGTCGGGGCCGCCCTCGATCCGGGCCTCGACGGGGAAGGCCGAGCCGCCCCGGTCGGCGCAGCCGGGAGGCGCCGACGCGGCCCCGGGCCGGCCGGACCGGGCGGCGAAGCTCTGCGCGGTGGCGCCCCGGGCGATGGCCGGCGGTACGGCCGCGAGCAGCAGCAGGGCGGCCAGAGCGGAGGTGGCGGCGGCCGGGGCCGCCCCGGTGGCGAGGGCAGTGCGCAGTCGCATGGGGGGCCTTTGCTGCTCATGTGGGTCAGGGCTCCGCACACGGAACCGCACCGCCCCGCACGGCCGGGCCCGCCACGACCGCGTACCGCCGAATGCCACCCGCCTTCCCGCCCGATCAGCCCATTGTCATCAGGTACGAATTCATTGAAGATCCGCCATCCTGAAATTTGCAGGTCACGGGGGCTGGTGTGGCTCGGGGATGAGAAGCTCGTGCTGGCCGGGAGCGAGATCGTTGGCAGGTGATCGTCCGTCACGGGCACGTTCTGCGGGAATCGCTTCTCGGATGGTGGCCCCTTCGTACTCTCCGGCAGGGAAGGCCGAACCGGGGAGTTCATGGCGGAACTGGTTCTTGGCTGAGGGCTGTCCCGTAATCCCTGGCGGGCGCACGACGACAGCTACGGCGCCTCGCCGCGTTGTCGGGACGCCCGAATACATCCAGTATGCGGATGCCCCTCCGCCTTGCGATGCACCGCATCTGACGCCGCGCGCTGCTCCACCAGGGATCACGGGACAGCCCTCAGCGCCAGCGGGTGCGGAAACCACCGGGGGTGTCGCCGGTCTCGCGGGTGAAGAACTTCCCGAAGTTGGCGGGTTCGGAGAATCCGAGCGTCCGGCCGATCGTTGCGACGGGCAGGTCGGTGTGCACGAGCAGGCGCTGCGCCTCCAGGGCGGCGCGGGCGTCGATGAGTTCTTTGGCGGTGCGGCCGGTGGCGGCCTGACAGGCCCGGGTCAGGGTGCGTGGTGAGTAGCCGAGTCGGTCGGCGTACCTCTGCACGGAGCGGGTGGCGGCAAAGGAGCGCTCCAGCTCGTACCGGAAGGCACAAAAGATCTCGCCGCCGGTCCTCGCCGAGGCGACAAGGGCCGGATGGGGCAGCCGGGCCAGGCGCAGCAGCACCGCGCCGAGAAGCTGGCGAAGCAGTGTGGTGGTGAGGTCGGTGTCCGTGTCCTCCCTATGGCGCTGCAGGGTGTGGTACTCGGCCGCGATCTCGGCCAGGGCCCGGTCGAGGACCTGATGGTCGTCCGGGGACAGCGTCCAGCCCTCCGGACCGAAGCCGTCGAGGAGGGACGCAAGCTGAGGCAGGCGCGGTGGGAAGGCGGCGGTGAACAGCACCATCACGGCATCCAGTTCGGCCAGACGGCCCTCCGCATCGGCCGGGAACCGCTGGACCTGGCCGGGCCGCAGATGCAGCAGTCTGCCTGGTGCACAGAGCTGAGAGACGAAATCGACCATCATCGTCGCCTCACCGCCTCGTACGAGGAGCAGTTGGTGGAAGTCGGTCCGGCTCGCGGTACGGGCGACCGCCCTTTTCATGCGGCGGCGCAGGACGTCGAACGTCAGGACCTCGATGCCCAACTGCGGCCGGTCGGGATTGAGGTAGGCGATGTCGATGACGTCGTGTTGTCCAATTTTGATCATGGCAGGTCCCGACTCTACCTCGTTGCCGGGAGCCTTTGGCGGGGATCGTGGAGGCGTCGCCGCGTGCTGCCGGCCTGGCCACCCAGACCCGCGGCGCGCTCGTGCATCCCTGCCCCCGATGGCACCTACCAGGTAAGGACCCACCACTGTGAAGTCTGCGATCACCGATCCCGCACTGCTGCCCGGCGCGTTCGAGGACGCCCTGAACGGCGGTGACGTCGAGGGCGTGCTGGCCCTGTTCGCACCCGGCGCCACCATGCGCACGCCGGCCGGCGAGGTCATCGCCGGTCACGAGGCGCTGCGCCGGGAGATCAGCGGGACCGTCGCCGCCCGTGGGCGGCTCACCAACACCCCCCGGCACACCCTGCTCGGCGCCGATGCCGCGCTGCTGGTCACCGACTGGACCCTCGAAGTCACCGCTCCGGACGGCGAGCGTGTCGCCCCGACCGGCACCACCGCCAACGTCGCGTGCCGAGGAGTCGACGGCTACTGGCGGTTCGCCGTACTCAATCCGCTCGGCACAGCCTGAGCGACCGCCTGCACGCGCAACACGCCGGCCTCCACCGGCCTGACGGTGGTCCGTCCCGCCGGCAGCGGCCGGACGGACCACCGGTGCTCCACAGCACCGCTGATGGCTGCCGAGTACCACTGTCGTCACCCTCAGGTACGACGGATGCTGAACGGCGCCGCCGCCCGGCCGAAACGGCCGAACACCGGGGCCAGCGCCAGCTGTGCCGCCCCCTCCGCGACGAACCACCGCCCCCCGCCCGCAGCCGCCACGGGGACCGGTCCCCCGCCGCCTCCCTGCCGGGCGCGCTCGGCGATGACGGCGGCCACGCCCCGTACGAAGACGTCCGGGTCCGCATCGACCGTACGGCCCCCGAGCAGCACCCGGTCGACATCGAGGAGCCGCACGAGATTGACCGCGCCCACCCCGAGGAAACGTGCGGCCGCCGCATGGTCGCCCCTGGCGACGGCGGCCAGACAGAGCGCCTCGACGCAGCCACGGCCACCGCAGCCGCAGGGCTCCCCGTCGAGCTGCACGGTCTGGTGCCCGAACTCCCCGGCGCCGGTGCGGGGCCCCCGGTAGAGCGCGCCCCCGAGCACCAGCCCGGCACCGAGCCCGGTCCCCAGGTGCAGATACGCGAACGAGTCGCCGGGCCCGCGCAACGCAGGCCCGAGAGCTGCCGCGTTGGTGTCCTTGTCGAGGACGACGGGCAGGCCGAGGCGTTCCGCCAGCGCGTCGCGCAGTGGATAGCCGTCCCACTGCGGAAAGCCGGTGACCCGGCCGAGCAGCCCGGCCTCGTGGTCGAGCGGGCCGGGGGCCGCCACCCCGACCCCCAGGACACGGGGCGGCCCACCCCGGACGGGACCCGCACCTCCCGCACCTCCCGCACCTCCCGCACCGGCCACCCCGGACCCGACGCCCGCCGCCACCCCGTCCGCACCCGCCACCACACCGGACACCGCATCGGCCGCCGCAGCCGTCACCACGTCCGCGCCCGCCCCGAAGTCCAGCTCCGCGCTCCGTCCGGCGACGACCTCCCCGGCCAGGTCCACCAGCACCGCGCTCACCCGGTCCCGGTCCAGATGCAGCCCCACCGCGTACGCGGCGCCCGGCACCAGCCGCAGCACCGTGCGCGGTTTGCCGCCCGTCGAGGCCCGGCGACCCGCCTCCGCCGCGAAGCCGTCCGCCCGCAGCCGGGCGGTGATCTTGCTGACCGCCTGCGGGGTGAGCCCCGTCCGCCCGGCGAGTTCGAGACGGCTGATTCCCGCCTCCCCTGCCGTACGCAGCAGTTCCAGCACGAGCGCCGCGTTATGGCTGCGCAGCACGGGCAGATTGGCGCCGGACCCGGCGGCTTCGCTCCTGTTCACGTCCCTATTGTGCGCCACACTTGCACTTTGGAAACAGCGTTGCTTAAGTGGTTCGCATGACTGCGCACCCGCTCCGCGTCGGACTCGTCGGCTACGGCCTCGCGGGTTCCGTCTTCCACGCACCGCTGATCTCGGCCACCGAAGGGCTGGTCCTCGACACGATCGTCACCTCGAACGAGGAGCGCCGGGAGCAGGCACGCGCCGAGTTCCCCGGCGTCCGGTTCGCCGCCACCCCGGACGAGCTCTGGACGTACGCGGACGAGCTGGACCTCGTCGTGATCGCGTCCCCGAACCGGACCCATGTGGCGCTCGCGACCGCCGCGCTCAGGGCCGGGCTGCCGGTGGTCGTGGACAAGCCGCTCGCGGGGACGGCCGCCGAGGCCCGTGGGCTGGCCGCGCTCGCCGCTGAGCGCGGGCTGCTGCTCTCCGTCTTCCAGAACCGGCGCTGGGACAACGACTTCCTGACCCTCCGCTCGCTCGTCGACGAGGGCCGACTGGGCGAGGTCCAGCGCTTCGAGTCCCGCTACGAGCGGTGGCGGCCGCAGCTCAAGGGCGGCTGGCGCGAGTCCGGGGACCCGTCGGAGATCGGCGGGCTCCTCTACGACCTGGGCAGCCATATCGTCGACCAGGCGCTCGTCCTCTTCGGCCCGGCGGTCCGGGTGTACGCGGAGGCGGACGTCCGGCGCCCCGGCGCCCGCGCCGACGACGACACCTTCATCGCCCTCACCCATGCGAACGGCGTCCGTTCCCATCTGTACGCCTCCGCCACCACCGCCCAACTCGGCCCGCGCTTCCGGGTGCTCGGCTCGGCGGCCGGCTATGTGAAGCACGGCCTCGACCCCCAGGAGGCGGCCCTGCGCGAGGGTGCGCGCCCCTCGGCCTCGGCACACTGGGGCGAGGAGCCCGAGTCGCTGTGGGGCCGCATCGGTGCGGGCGAGTCCCCGCTGACGGGCGGCGGTTCGCCCGTACCGACCCTGCCCGGTGACTATCCGGCGTACTACGCGGGTGTCGCGAAGGCCCTGCGCGAGGGTGGCCGGCCGCCGGTCACGGCGGAGGAGGCGGCGGCGACCCTTGATGTGATCGAAGCGGCACGGACCTCCGCGCGTGACGGAGTGACCGTGGAGCTCACGGGCGAACTGTGAGTACCGGGGTACGGGGGGTTTAGGACCAGTCGGCCCCCTAGCCCCCCGCCCCCCCGACGGCCCCCGCCCCCCCCCCCGGACCCCGCCCCCCCCCCGGGGGGGCGCCCCCCCGCGGGCGCCGGGGCCCGGGGGGGTCGCTCCGGGGCCCGCGGGGCGCCGGCGCGCCGTCCCGCCCCTTTACGCGTCACCGCCTTGACCGGTGACGCATCAGGGCGCATTCTGAACCCGCAGGGCATCAGGGAGCAGTCCGCCACCGAACGAGCGGAGACCGGCCATGAAGAGCGAAGAGGCGTGGGACCACGATCCTGCGGCACAGCAACGGCGCGCCCGCTACGGGAAGTTGCCCGAGCGCGTCCGACAGGAGGACCTGGTCGAGGAGAGGGCGGCCACCCCGGGGAAAGGGACGGGCAACCGTTACAGCCCCGAGGCCGCCTGGAGCCACTACGCCTGTCTGGCTCTCGATCTGGGGCTCTGACACCCACCGACGGCCACACCGCCGGCCCCGGGAGCGGGACACACGGCATGAAACATCATCACCGCCTCAACAGGTGACTTCCTTGCGGCCTCACGCAGTCACCTGTCAGCATGGTGACGTGAACCTGACCCATGTCTTCGTCTGCGGCAACCCGGCGCTCGACTTCGCCGCGACCCTGCGGGCCCGCCGCTCCGCGCGCTTCGAGATGTTCGTGACGCCGGAGCGGCTGGACGCCTGGTATCTGGAGTCCGGCGTCGTCGACGCGATCGCCCCGGGCGACGAGGACGACGTACAGCAGGCGACGGCCGTGCGTGAGGCCGTCTACGAGCTGATCACGGCTCGCCGCCTCGGGGAGCCGTTCGGCCGGGACCCGCTCGACGTGCTGAACGAGGCGGCCCGCAGGCCCCCCGCGACACCGCAGCTCACCGGGGCGGGGCGCCGGACCGAAGCCACGCCCGAACAGGCCCTGTCGACCGTCGCCCGGCTCGCCGTCGAGCTGCTCAGCGGGCCGGACGTCCCCCTGCTCAAGGAGTGCGGCAATCCCCAGTGCACCCGTGTCTACATCGACCGGTCCCGCGGGGTGCGGCGGCAGTGGTGCGGTATGGACTCGTGCGGCAACAAGATCAAGGCTGCCGCCTACCGTGCGCGCAGGAAGAACGCGCACACCGCGACCGCCCGCTGAGCGCGGCGCCGGAGGCCCGGAGGATCCGCGCCTGAGCTCACCCCGTACGGGTCGGCGCCGGCCTGGTGCGCTCCAACTCCTGTACGAGCAGGAGCAGATCGGCGGGGGCCGCGGTGAGGCGGACCCGGGTACCGGAGTCGAGGAGTTCGGCGACGTACCAGCTTGCCGGTGTTCTGCGCTCCGAGCTTTTCGGGCGCCGCAGCCCCTGTACGGTGAAGCGCCCCTCGGGTATCTCCTTGCCGACGAGACGGCCGGGCCCGCCGTGCGGCAGCACCGCCATCGGGCCGGCGCCGAGGACGACATGGCTGCCCAGGAGGTCCGGATCGTACGGCCTGTCCTGCAGGAAGCGGGCGGGCAGGAAGACGTCCTTCCCCTCGGGCAGCGGGCGCGGTTCGACCGGTCTGATCCGGCCGGTCGCCCGCCAGGCCCAGACCAGGAGCGCGATCACCGTCAGCACCCCGACGGCGGCCACTGGGACCGCGACGGCCCGCCCCGGGCGCAGTCCGCCGAGCGGTACCGCCCACAGAGCGGCGGCGGCCAGGGGAACGGGGAAGAAGAACACGCCCGGCCGGGCCGGTTCGCCGGGGGTGACGGGGCGTCCGTCGCGCGGCCGGCGCACCAGCAGCAGGACGGCGAGGAGACCGGCCGCGAGGATCAGGAAGACCACGCCTCCGGCGATCCCGCCGGGACGTGGCAGGTCCTCGTTCGCAGTGTGCTGCCGGCTCGCGACCTTCATCAGGTCGCCGCGCCACCAGGTCAGGGTGACGTGGTCACCGGGGCCGAAGGCGGCTGCGGTGTCGTAGGCGACGCTCAGCCGGTCCACCGGCTCATCGCCGCGGAAGTAGAGCCAGTCGTTGTGGTTGTCGTGGTCCAGCTCGGCCTTGGTCCGCTCGATCACCGCGGGCAGCGTGGTGACGCAGTCGGCGCGCGGATCGGCAGGTGCCGAGGCCGGGCACGGTGCCGCCGCCCGCCAGTCCCGGTCCCGCCGCTCCTCGGACGACACCCCGCCCACGGCGAAGCAGGTGGCCCCCGCGACGGCCGACAAACACAGCAGCAGCGGCAGCAGCCGCGCACGTATGAACCGCCCCGCCCGCAGGCGTGGAGCCGGATCCCCCATCCCGAACACGCTGCCGATTCTGTCATGTTCCCCTCCCGGCCGGGGCCGACAGCGGGATGCGGGCCGCAGCGCCCCGTCCGGTCGCCTCCCCGAACAGCCCGTCCGCGCACCGCACTTCAGCTCCGCGGGCGGCTACCGAGCGGCCGGGCGGCGCAGCCTGAGGGGTGCGTAGACGGCGAGCGCGGTGAGGAACGCCACGTAGTAGGCGAGGTCGGCGCCGTGCAGGGCCGCGGCCACCGGACCCGTGTAGAGGCCGGTGTTCATGAAGGGGACCGCCGCCGCGAAGGCGGCGCAGAACGCCACCAGCGCGGACAGGCCGTACCGCCGGTGACCGCTCTCCGCCACCGGGTCGACCGGCTCGCCCGCACGGGCCCGCGCGAACCAGTCGACAGCCACCACGGCGACGAAGCCGGGGATCCAGTAGCCGACGAACAGCAGGACGTTCTGGAAGCGGGCGGCGGTGTCGGCGGCATGCATCCACAGCACCAGCGGGAAACCGAGAACGGCGGCGAGCGCGGCGGCCAGCGGGCGCGGTACGCGCAGTCCGATGGTCTGCAGGGCCAGCGAACCGCTGTAGTCGTTCATGGCGTTGCTGCACAGCGCGGCCAGCGCCACCGCCAGCAGCCCCAGCGCGCCGAGTACACCGCCGCCCAGCAGTTCGTCGACCCCGCGCGCGGTCTGGTCGGTGAAGACGGAGGCCCCCCACAGCCCCAGCGACTGGACGGCCACGAAGGAGACGCTGACGCCGAGGAGCGTGTACCAGAACATACGGGTACGGGAGGTGTTCTTCGGCAGGTAACGGCTGAAGTCACTGGCGTACGGCGCCCACGAAAGGGCCAGGCTGAGGGCGATGGTGCTCGTCAGGACGAACGCACCGGCGCGGTCGGCGCCGTGGACGCTCCCGGACGAGCTGTGGACGCTGCCGGGGAGCCGGAGCGCCAGGGCGACGAAGGCGGCGGCGAGCACGAAGGTCATCAGCTTCTGCATCCGGTGGATCGCCTCGTAGCCCAGTACTCCGAGTGACCCCTGTCCGGCCATCATCACCAGCACCCCCAGCCAGAAGGGCCAGCCGCAGAGCCGGGCGAGCGCGTCACCGCCGAACAGCCCGATGAGGGCGTCCCAGGCCACCGACGAGAGCCACTGCAGCAGGCCGGGCACCGCGACGGACCGGCCGAACGCGAGCCGGGCCAGCGGCAGCTGGCCCGCCCCCGTGCGGCTGCCCCAGGTTCCGAGGTACGCGGTGGGGACGGCGCCGACGAGGGTGCCCAGCACCACGGCCAGCAGGGCGGTGGGCAGGTCCAGGCCGAGCGCGATTCCGACGGTGCCGGTGAAGACTCCCGTCATGGTCAGATTCGGCGCGAACCATACGGTGAACAGCCGGCCGGGGCGGCCGTAGCGGTGCTGCTCGGGCACCGGCGCGATACCGCGTGCCTCGATCCGCAGGTCGCCGGGGGCGGCGGGCATCCGGCCGTCGAAGACGGACCGGTTCTCTGTGGCCGACGTGCTGCTCGGAGCAGGTGGCAATGACATGAGCGACATCCCTCCGCCAGTGCTAACTGGTTCAGGTTCGGCGGGTGTGATCTCAGCCCCTGGGCGGGGCACCCCGTGTCCGGTACGTCTGCAAGGCTAACGCGCGGCGTCGGGCCGTCCGCGGTGAGGGGGCCCGGCCGTGCACCCCGGCGGTCCCGCCGTCCGGGGCGGTGAGGCCGGCACGGCGGTCCGCGGCTCGGTCCCGCCGTTCATCCCGCGGCGAGGAGGGCGGGCAGCTCACGCATGTCGTCGAAGACCACGGTGTCCGGCCCGTGCAGCCACTCCGCGGGGGTGAGACCGCCGCAGTAGCCGAACGCGCGCATCCCGGCTGCGCGGGCTGCGTGTACGCCGTAGCGGCTGTCCTCGATCACGGCGCAGACCTCGGGGGCGAAGCCCATCTGCCGTGCCGCGTGCAGGAAGAGGTCGGGTGCGGGCTTGCCGTTGGCGACTTCCGACGCGCTGTAGATGCGGCCTTCGAAGCGGGGGTAGAGCCCGGTCAGACCGAGGGTGTGGCGGAGGCCGTTGTGGCCGCTGCTCGATGCCACACAGGTGGGCAGCCCGATCCGGTCCAGGGCCTCCACCACACCGTCTACAGAGGTGAGTTCGGCCTCCATGGCGGTGCGGTACAGCTGTTTCTGCTCCGCCTCCCAGCCATCCGGGATCCGGATCCCGAGGTGTTGCTCGATGTCGGCGATCATGTCGGCGTGCGAGCGGCCGACGAAGCGTTCGACGACCTCGGCCTCGCTGAGCGGCCAGCCGAGCGCCGCCAGGCTCACCGCGTCCACACGGACCGCGATGCGCTCGCTGTCCACCAGAACGCCGTCGCAGTCGAATATCACGAGTTCAATGGGCCTGGTCACACCGGCATGCTACGGGAGCGGGCGAGTGGGGCCCAGGGTGCGGGTGAACCATGATCGCCTACGCGCGGACCGGGCCCCGGCCGCGTTCCGCGGGGCGCATCCGCGACGGCCCGCGCCCCTACGCCCCGGGCGGATGTCAGGACCGGCTCAGCGGGGCCCCGGCGCGCCGTCCTCCCGTTGGCTCCAGGAGGCGAGCAGGCGGTGGATGGCCTCGGCGGCCTCGGGGATCGCGGCCACGGAGCAGGTCTCGTCGGTGACATGCGCCTGGTCGGGGTCGCCGGGGCCGTAGATGACGACCGCACGGGCGTCCACCTTCGCGGCCAGTACCGAGGCGTCGGTGAAGTAGGTGGCGTACTGCGGCTGCCCGGCGTCCTGCGCGGGGCGCAGGGCGCCCGACACGTCACGGACGAGTGCGGTGCCGGGGTCGGTGTCCACGCCGTCCAGGTCGAGTACCCGCTCGATCCTGGTGCCGGGCCCGGCCAGCTGTCCGATGGCCCGCAGCGCGTCGTCGGAGCTGAAGCCGGGGACGGTACGGATGTCGACCATCAGCTCGGCGCGGTCGGGGACGAGGTTGGGCTGGACACCGGCGTGGAAGGTGCCCACGTTGACGGTGGCCGCGCCGTGGGTCGCACTACGGGGCCAGTCCTGGTGGTCATGGATCCGTACCGCCGCCGCGGCGAGCCTGGCCAGTGCGTTGTCGCCGAGTTCGGGCCGGGATCCGTGGGCGCTGCGGCCCTCGGCGGTGAGCCGCAGCCACAGCACACCCTTGTGACCGAGGACGATCCGGTTCGCGGTGGGTTCGGCGACCAGCAGCACCGGACTCGCCGTCAGCCCCTCCAGCCGGGCCGCTCCCTCGCAGCCGGTCTCCTCGCCGAAGGTGAGGACGAGCTGTACGTCGGTTTCGGCGGGGTGGGTCGTGGCCCGGTGGGCCGCGGCGGCCACCATGCACGCCACACCGGCCTTCATGTCGCTGCTGCCGCGCCCCCGGAGCCGGCCGCCCCGGATGTCGCCGCTCAGCGGGTCGAACGACCAGCCGGACGCATCGGCGGGGACGGTGTCCAGGTGTCCGGTCAGGGTGACGGGGGTGCGGCTGCCGAAGCGGGCGACGAGATTGGTCCGTCCTGGCTCCGGTTCCTCGGTCCGTACGCTGAAGCCGGCGTCGGCGAGCAGCGGGGCGATGAGTGCGGCGGCGGGCGTCTCGTTCCCGCCCCTGGTGTCCACTCGGACGAGCTGCTGGGTCAGCGAAACGGGGTCAAGCACGCGAAGGTCTCCTGTCGGTACTGCGGGGCGGGGCGCGGATCAGTGCCGCGGATCAGTGCTGCGCGTCAGTTCTGCGGGGGAACCGCGGAGCCGCGGATCACGAGGTGCAGGGGGAAGGACTTCGTCACCCGGGCGCCGTCCGGGGATTCGATCCGGTTCTGGACCACTTCGAGTGCCGTACGGGCGAGGTCGGCGACGGGCTGCTGCAGCGTGGTGAGTTTGGGGCGGAGCCACTCACCGACACGGATGCCGTCGCAGCCGATGACGGAGAGGTCCTCCGGGATACGCAGTCCGTGCAGTTCCGCCGCGCCCAGAATGCCGACCGCGACGATGTCACTGCCCACGAAGGCGGCTGTCGGCGGCTGGGCTGCGCGCGCCAGGTAGGGGAAGGTGCTGGCGCCGAACTGCTCGGTGTACGGGCCGTGCAGGACGAGGTCCTCGTCGACGTCGAGTCCGGCGTGTTCCATGGCGTCCCGGTAACCGCGCAGCCGGTCGCGGGTGGTGGACAGTTCACGGGGGCCGGCGATGTGCATGATGCGCCGGTGCCCGAGCTGCACGAGGTAGGACGTGGCCTGGTAGGCGCCGCTGTAGTTGTCGACGGCGACGGTGTCCAGCTCGGAGGGGCTGGCGACCTCCTCGTCCAGGAGGACCACGGGGAGACCTTCGGCGATCGCCCGGGTCAGCCGGGGGTTCTGGCGGTGCATTCCGACGTAGATCAACCCGTCGACGGCCTCGGTCGACGCGGCGAAGTCGCTGAAGAGCGACTCGCGCCGGGCCTGCTGGCCGGTGATGCCCACCACGAGGGCCACTCCCCCGGCGGCGGCCGCCGCGGCGACCTCCTCGGCCAGGTCCGCGAAGAACGGGTTGATCAGGTCCGGCACCACGAGCGCGATGAGCGGGCGCCCGGCGCGCGGGCCGGACGGGGCGGGCACCGGTACCTCGTAGTTCAGCTCCCGCACGGCGGCATCGATCCGGGCCGCCGTCTCCGGCTGCACCTTCAGCTGCCCGCGCAAGTACCGCGACACCGTCGAGGCCGATACCTGCGCATGTTGCGCAACGCTGGTCAACGTCATCCGAACCCCTCTCGCTTTTCCCGCAGTCTAGTGCGCTCACGGTAGGGCATTGACGTCGGATCGACCCGCTTCTATGGTTGCGCAAAACCAGCGCAACGTTGCGCACGATCTTTCTGAGGAGGTACGTGTGAGCCGCGTACTCATCGCAGGCGAGTCCTGGATCAACGCATCCACCGACTTCAAGGGCTACGACGCCTTCCCCCATGCCCAGCTGGAGGTGGGCGTCACCCCGCTGCTCCAGGCCCTGCAGGAAGCGGGTCACGAGGTCACGCATCTGCTCTCGCACGATGTCGCGGTCCACTTCCCGGAGACCCTGGAGAAGCTGGACGCCTACGACGTGGTGATCCTTTCGGACATCGGCGCCAACTCGATGCTGCTCCACCCGCAGGTGTTCGCCCAGGGGCGCCCGTTCCCCAACCGGCTCAAGCTCCTCGCCCAGTGGGTCCGGCAGGGCGGCGGTCTCGCCATGGCCGGCGGCTATCTGAGCTTCCAGGGCTTCCAGGCCAAGGCCAACTACCACGCGACGCCGATCGAGGACATCCTGCCGGTGCAGATCCTCCCGTACGACGACCGCGTGGAGTGCCCCGAAGGCATCGGCGGCGCACTCACCGATGAGACGCACGAGGTCACGGCGGGGCTGGCGGCCGAGTGGCCGATCCTCCTCGGCTACCAGCGGCTCACCGCGAAGCCGGACGCACGCGTGCTCGCCACGATCGAGTCGCACCCGCTGGTCTCGGTCCGTGAGGAGGGCGCCGGGCGCACGCTCGCCTTCGCATCGGACATCTCACCGCACTGGGCCCCGAACGAGTTCCTGGAGTGGAAGGGCTACCGGCAGCTCTTCGACCAGGCCGTCACCTGGCTCGCCGGCTCCGCGGACCGGCAGCACTGACGGGCCGGGCCCGCCGGGCCACCGCCCGCCGGGCCATCCGCCCATCCGGCACACCGCCGGGCGGCAGCGGCACCCGCCACCGCCCGTTATGAGACAGCCCACACGCCCCCAGACCGCATCGGTTCCGTCGGACATACTGGCTCAAAGGAGAGCGATTACACGATGGCAAACCTCAACACCACAGGACCAGGACCGGACACACTGCCCCCGCCACCCGCCAGCACCGCACGTCGCGCCACCACGGCCGTACTGGTCCTGGCGACCATCCTGGCCGGACTGCTCAGCCCGCTGCAGTCCACCGTCAACGGCGCCCTGGGCAAGAACATCGACGACGGCAACGCCGCGGCCGTGATCTCCTTCGGGTCCGGGCTGATCCTCATGGCGGTCATCATCTTCGCCCGCCCCGGGACCCGCCGGCAGGCGCTGAACGTACCCGGCAAGCTCCGCGACGGCACCATTCCCTGGTGGAACTGTCTGGCGGGCCTGTGCGGCGCGGCGGTCGTGCTCTCCGAAGGCATCACCGTGGGCACCCTGGGCGTCGCCGTCTTCCAGATCGCGCTGATCTCCGGGCTCGTCATCTCGGGCGTGGTCTGCGACCGTCTCGGGGCCACCTCCACGCTCAAGCAGCCCATCACGCTCCCCCGCGGGCTGGGCGCCCTGCTGGCCATCGTCGCGACGGCCGTCGCGATCTCGCCGAACTTCCAGGTCCCCGGAACCATCGCGCTCGCGGTCCTGCCGTTCGCCGCCGGGCTGCTCGCGGGCTGGCAGCCCGCGGGCAACTCCGCCGTCGCCCAGGGCAGCGGATCCATGCTGGTCTCGATCGGCCTCAACTTCCTCGTCGGATTCGTCGTCCTGGGGATCGGGCTGCTGGTGCGCGCTTCCACCGGTTCGGTGAGCTTCTCGCTCCCCGGCACCTGGTGGATGTACACCGGCGGTGTACTCGGCCTGCTCTCCATCGCCTTCATGGCCCTGCTCGTACGCGGCCTCGGCCTGCTCCTCCTCGGGCTCGCCTCGATCGCCGGGCAGCTGGTGGGCTCGCTCATCCTCGATCTGATCAGCCCGTCCGTCGGCCAGCCCCTGCACGTCGTGACCGTCATAGGCACCGTCATCGCCCTCGTCGCGGCCGGTATCGGGATGATCCCCTCCCGCTCCGTGCCCCCGGTGCCCGCCTCATGACCGGCACCGGAGGACGGCCGTACGTACAGACCGTGACCGGCGCGGTGCCCGCGGCCGAGCTGGGTCTCGTACTGCCCCACGAACACCTCTTCAACAACCTCTCGGGCGTTCTCGACGAACCGAGCTACCGGTTCTCCGCCGCCCTGAAGGACGAGCCGGTCAGCGCGGCGTCCGCCTGGGCGCTGCGGCACGACCCGTACTGCTGCGCCGACAACATCGCGGCCAAGCCGGTCGACGACGTGCTCCGCGAGGTCGCCGCCTTCCAGGCCGTCGGCGGCGGCACCATCGTCGACGCGACCTCCAGCGCCGCCATCGGACGTGACCCGCGGCGCCTCCTCGATCTGGCGCGCCGCAGCGGAATCGGCGTCGTCATGGGCTGCGGTGCCTATCTGGAGAAGTTCGAGGCCGGCCGGATCACGGCCAGTACGGTCGAGGAACAGGCGGCCGCGATCCGGGACGAGCTGGCCCACGGTGTGGGGGACTCCGGTGTACGGCCCGGGGTCATCGGCGAGATCGGAGTGTCCCCCCAGTTCACCGAGGCCGAGCGCGGATCGCTGCGCGCGGCCGCTCTCGCCCAGCTCGACCACCCCGCCGTCCCGCTCATGGTCCATCTGCCCGGCTGGCAGCGGCGGGCACACGAGGTGCTCGACATCGTGCTCGACGAGATCGGTGTCGCGCCGGGGAAGGTCGTCCTCGCGCACATGGATCCCTCCGGCGCCGACGTCGGCTACCAGCGGGCGGTGGCGGACCGTGGCGTCTGGCTCGAATTCGACATGATCGGGATGGATGTCACGTTCCCCAAGGAAGGCGAGTCGCCCGCGTCCACCGCCACCGCGGACGCCGTCGCCGGCCATGTCCGCCACGGTCACGCCGGACAGCTCCTGCTCAGCCACGACCTCTTCCTCAAGCAGATGTGGACCCAGCACGGCGGCAACGGATTCATCCATGTGCCCACCGTCTTCACCGAGATGCTCGTCGCACGGGGTGTCGACCGCGATCTGATCGGCACCCTCACCCGGCAGAATCCCGCCCGTATGCTCTCCGGGCCGCTCCCCGGCACAGCGCGGGGAGGGCGACCGGGGCAGTGATCCGCGGCGGCCCCGTCCGCGACGGCCCCTTGAGGGGGTCCGACCGATACGTCTTCCACAAGAAAACCCGGCTGTTCCCACGAGGGCGTCGCGGACATGTGCGGCGCTGCGGCCATCGGGCGGGTGGAGAGGGAGCGAAGTGGATTCCGGGAGCGCCGGACGGCATGCACGACCTGAGGCTCCCACGTGCTCAGTGCATGGCCCAGCCCATGGCCTCCCGGATCCAGAAATACTCCTCAGTGGCCGGTGTGGTTCCCTGCCCACACCGTGGGGATCCGGCCCGCCCAGGGGCTTGCCTGTTCGAGTTGTCCGGCGAGGCGGAAGAGGCGGCCTTCGAGCCCGTACCCGGCGGCGAACTGCATGCCGACCGGGAGTCCCGTCTCCGCGTCGGCCGTCACCGGCACCGACATGGCGGGCGCGCCCGCCACATTGAACGCCGCGGTGAACGGCGAAAGATCCAGGAGGTGCCGAAGCCAGCCGAGGCCGTCCAGTGCCTCCGCGCCCTCCGCATGAGTGCCCAGGAGCAGGGGAAGCTCCGGCACGGTCGGGGTGAGCAATATGTCGTGGGTGCCGAAGTACCCGGCCAGGCTTCGGGCGATCCGGTTGCGGATCTCAAGAGCGGTGACGAACTGGGCGCCGGTGACCCGCTGCCCGTAGTGGTAGCTGGCCAGGATGGGCGGCTCCAGGGTCGAGGAGTCGATGGGCCGGCCGAAGGCGGCGGCCAGCTCGTCGACCGAGGCCGTGAGATTCGCCGTCCACTGACGGGCGCTGGCCAGGACGAACTCCTCCCAGTCGACCCCGAGGCCGACCTCGGCCTCCTCCACCTGGTGGCCGAGGGATTCGAGCAGACGCACGGTGCGGGAGAGCGCGTCGGCCACCGGCCTGGTCGTGCGACGCCCACCCCATGCCTGGGTGAGGACACCGATCCGTAGCGAGCCCGGGGGGCGGGTGACTTCCTCCGCGTACGGCCGGGACGGCTCCTGGGCGAAGTACGGGTCACCCGGTTCCGGACCGCGGATCTGGTCGAGCAGGACCGCGCTGTCGCGTACGGTGCGGCTGACACTGCCGTGTACGACCAGGCCGTTGAAGAGCTCGTCGAAGTAGGGGCCCACGGAGACCCGGCCACGGGTGGGCTTCAATCCGAACAGGCCGTTATGGGCGGCGGGGACGCGGATCGAACCGGCGGCGTCGGTGGCGTGCGCGATCGGGACCACGCCGGCCGCGACAGCCGCACCGGCGCCCCCGCTGGATCCGCCCGCGCTGCGCGCCGGGTCCCACGGGTTGCGGGTCGCGCCGTACAGCACTGGTTCCGTCGTGTTGCTGTAGGCCATCTCCGGTGTCGCGGTACGCCCGAACGTCACGAGCCCGGCGCGACGCAAGCGCCGCATCAGGGAGGAGTCGGCGCCGGAGACATTGCCGGCCGTGAGACGGCTGCCCAGCTCCATCCGCTTCCCGGCCATGGCGACCGCGATGTCCTTGATCAGGAAAGGGACGCCGGCCAGCGGTGCGCTGCCGGGACTGGGCTCGTCGTCGGCCGGCCATGTCTCCACGATGGCGTTGATCTGCGGATTGACCGCCTGCGTGGCCTCCCGTGCGGCTGCTTCCAGTTCGGCGGGGGTCACCTCGCCGCCGGCCACCAGCTCCGCGAGCCCGACCGCGTCGAAGCCCACGTACTCAGTGATTCTCACTGCCACTCCCATCGGAAAACGGTACCTTTGAGTCCCATACGATACCCATCGGTATCGTGCGGCACTGGCTGGTACCGTAACAGCAGAGATCGGTGACCCCACAACGGACCGGAAGTCACGGAGTAGTCATGGCAGCAAGCGCCGGCAGACCGAGCAGGGTGGCCAAACTTCCGCCTCGTGAGCGCATCCTCGACGCCGCGGAAGAGCTCTTCCAGAGCGAGGGGATCCGGCGGGTGGGTGTGCAGACGATCGCCGAGCGGGCCGAGACCACCAAAATGGCGATCTACCGGCACTTCGACACCAAGGACGCGCTGGTCGCGGAGTGGCTCCGGATCGTCGCCGCCGACTACCAGGCGGCCTTCGACCGGGTCGAGGCCGAGCATCCCGGCCGGCCCGAGGAGCAGATCCTTGGCCTGGCCCGCTTCATCGCCGAGGGATTGCCGGCGATTTCGCACCGGGGGTGCCCGTTCATCAACTCCATCGCCGAACTGCCCGACCGCTCCCATCCCGCACGGCAAGTGATCGAGAAGCACAAGGCTCATCAGACCCGCAGGCTGGTCGGCATGTGCACCGAGGCCGGGCTGAGCGATCCCGGGCAGGCCGCGGCAGCGATCACCTTCGTACTGGAAGGCGCGCAGGTCAGCACGCACAACGGAAGCATCGATCAGGCAGGGGGCCGCCTGATGGGAATCGTCGAGGGAATCCTGGCCCACTACCGTTCCCCCCTCGGCGCATCCCGGACATCCGCGGGCTGACCGCCCCGCGCCCGTGCCCCCGACGCGGGCCGCGGCCCGAACGGGCGCTCTGCAGGTGCGGCCACCGCCTGCCTGGCCGACCGTGAGCAGGAGAGCGCCCCGCCGCAGCGGTGTGCCGGGCGACAACGGAAGGGCTCGTCGTGGCGCAGGCGAAAGCAGAGAAGACCACGTCCGATCTGATCGTCGAGCGGCTGCTTGCCTGGGGTGTCGATACCTGCTTCGGCATCTGCGGTGACCAGGTCAACGGGTTCTTCGAGGCGCTGCGCACACACCCCGAGATGACGTTCGTGCATGTGCGCCATGAGGAGAACGCGGCTCTCGCCTGTGTCGGCTACGCGAAGTTCACCGGCCGGCCGGCCGCGTGTGTGGCGACCGCGGGGCCGGGTGCGCTCCACCTCCTGAACGGCCTGTACGACGCACGCATCGACGGGGCCGCGGTCATCGCGATCACCGGCCTCTCGTACCACGACACGGTCGGCGCCCACTTCCTGCAGGATGTGCCGTCGGACCGGCTCTTCGAGCAGGCGTGCATGTACTCGGAGCGCGTGATGGGTCCGGCCCATGCGGTCACCGCCACCGACCTGGCGGTACGCAGCGCCCTGATGAACCGCACGCCGTCACATCTGGCGATCCCCATCGACGTGCAGTCCTGGACCCTGGACCAGGACACCCCCTCGGACAAGAACGTGCCCGGCCACACCTCCCTGGCTCCGCAGACGTTCGAGGTGATGCCACCGCAGGAGCAGATCATCGCCGCAGCCGGGGTCCTCAACTCCTGCCGCCGGGTGGCGATCTGTGCCGGTGCCGGTGCCCGTGGCGCCGGCGAGGTGCTGGAGCGGGTCGCCGACGTACTGGGGGCGCCGATCGTCAAGGCCGGTCTGGGCAAGGACTGTGTGCCGGACGACAGCCCCTTCACCACCGGCGGCATGGGCCTGATCGGCACCCGTGCCTCGCACCAGGCCTTCGAGGAGTGCGACGGGTTCCTGATCGTCGGATCCTCCACCCCCTACTACGACTTCTGGCCCCAGCCCGGCCAGGCCCGGGGCGTGCAGATCGATCTGAACGCCGACCGGATCGGCATGCGCTACCCCGTCGAGACCGGCCTGGTCGGCCACGCCGGGAAGGTCCTGGAGGCCCTGCTCCCCCATCTGGAGCGCAAGGACGACCGGGCGTTCCTGGAACGCTCCCAGGAGAGCTACCGGGCCTGGTGGGACCTGATCGGCGAGCAGGCCGCCTCATCGGGCACCCCGATGCGTCCGCAGGTGGTCACCTGGGAGCTGTCCAAAGCCCTGCCCGACGGCGCGATCGTCACCGGTGACGCGGGCAGCGTCACCGCCTGGGGCGGCCGGCTGCGGCTGCGCAAGGGGATGAACTACTCCTTCTCCGGCACCCTGTGCACCATGGGCGCGGCCCTCCCCTATGCCATCGGGGCCCAGTTCGCGTACCCTGACCGCCCGGTGATCGCCTTCACCGGGGACGGGTCGCTCTCGATGGGCCTGGGCGAGCTGGCCACCCTCGCCCAGTACGACCTGCCCATCAAGGTCGTCGTGCTCCACAACAACTCCCTCGCCCTTGAGGTGTGGGAGCAGACCGCCCTGCTCGGCAACCCGCAGTACGGCTGTGAACTGCATCCCATCGACTTCCAGGGCGTGGCCCTCGCCTGCGGCCTGCGGGCGTTCCGTATCGAGGAGCCCGCCCAGGCAGCGGAGGTGTTCGCCGAGGCGATGGCCCACGACGGTCCGTGCCTGATCGAGGCGGTCACCGACCCCTACGAAGCACCCTTCGGCGAAAGCCTCAAGCCCGCCCACGCACAGCACATCGCCGAGGCGTTCGGCAAGGGCGAGAAGGCGGCCGGTCCGATGGCGCGCAATCTCCTCCAGGACGACCGCGTCGCCATGTCCCCCGCTCTCCAGCAGCACCGGTCCGCGCTCAGCAGATATCTGTAGGCGGACGGGGCCACCGCGCCGTCACGCCCGTGCCGGCAGGGGCGTGTACCGGTCCCGCCCCTGGGCATACCTGCTCCAGCTGGGCACTGAGTGCGATCAGCACCGTGCCTCCCTTCGGCCGGTCAGCCGCACGCCCTGCCGCGTGCCCGCCGCACGCCAGGTCAGTACCGACCGGTCGGTACGCAGAAGAGTCCGGGAGCAGTCCCTGCGGACGCCGGGAGTTCACCTCCGGATCAACCGACTTCCGGCGGAAACACCGCAGTTACCAAGGGGTAGGCAGTCGACGACTCTTGTTATATGGTCCGTCAACAAGCGATGCTGTTACTAGTGGTAATGGCAGCAGGCAGCAGGCAGCAGTGGATGAGGCACTTCACGCACTCGACCGACGAGGAGCCCCCGCATGACCCTCAGCATCCCGCGGCCCGGGACCGACGATGCCGCCCCCGGGGACAGCATCGCGCGGCGCCTTCTCGACTCCTCCGCACAGCTCTCGTACGACCCGCTCACCGAGGTGGACTGGGAAACCCCGCTCGACGAGGACTTCCACGGCGCGAGCCCGGAGTGGAGCACCCTGTACGGGACGGAGTACTGGAACGAGCTGACCGACGCGCAGCGCAAGGCGCTGACGCGGCAGGAGGCGGCGTCGGTGGCCAGCACCGGGATCTGGTTCGAGATGATCCTGCAGCAGATGGTGCTCCGGGACATCTACACCAAGGACCCGACGGACGACACCTTCCAGTGGGCGCTCACGGAGATAGCCGACGAGTGCCGTCACTCGATCATGTTCGCCCGGGGTGCGAAGAAACTGCGGGCCCCGGCGTACCGCCCGCACCGCCTCGCGGTCGAACTCGGCAGGTTCTTCAAGACGGTCGCGTTCGGTGAGGCGGCGTACGCGGCCATCCTGGTCGCCGAGGAGGTACTCGACGTCATGCAGCGCGACTGGATGCGCGACGAGCGGGTCGTGCCGTTCGTCCGCACCATCAACAACATCCATGTCGTCGAGGAATCCCGGCACATGAAGTTCGCCCGCGACGAGACGCGCAAGCGCCTCGCCCGCGCCGGACGGGTGCGCCGCGAGATCCACTCGCTCCTGATCGCGGTGGCGTCCTACGTCATCGTCACCAGCATGGTGAACCGGAAGGTCTACGCGAACGCCGGTCTCGACGAGGAGCGTGGCATCCGTGAGGCGAAGGCGAACGAGCACCACAAGTCGATGATGCGGTCGAGCTGTTCGGGCCTGATGGAGTTCCTGACTTCGGCGGGGCTGCTCACCAGGCCCGCACTCTTCTTCTACAAGCG
Organism: Streptomyces sp. NPDC059398; assembly: GCF_042751845.1. Classification (NCBI taxonomy): domain Bacteria; kingdom Bacillati; phylum Actinomycetota; class Actinomycetes; order Kitasatosporales; family Streptomycetaceae; genus Streptomyces; species Streptomyces sp. NPDC059398. The sequence goes on from NZ_JBHYWP010000049.1 coordinate 39,142, forward strand.
CGCCCACCTGATCTGACGACCTTCAGCCGAGCGGACGACATGGCCTACGCGATCACCCAGACCTGCTGCGCCGACGCCACCTGTGTGGCCGTCTGCCCGGTCAACTGCATCCACCCCACGCCCGACGAGCGGGCCTTCGGCAGCACGGAGATGCTGTACATCGACCCGAAGACCTGCATCGACTGCGGTGCCTGCGTCGATGCCTGCCCCGTGGACGCCGTCCTGCCGGTGGACAGTCTGACCAACGGGCAGCAGGAGTACGCCGACATCAACGCGGCCTACTTCGAACGACCCGGGACACGGCCGGCGCAGGAGGCTGAGACAGCGGAGGCCCCCGGGGCGTCCGGCTTCGGGCCGAACTTCCACGCCTGGGGCCGGCCGTCCTTCGAGCGAGTCCTGCCGGCGGACTTCCGGCCGCTGCGGGTGGCGATCGTCGGCACCGGGCCGGCCGGCATGTACGCCGCAGAGGATCTGCTGCTGCACACCCGGGCCGAGGTGACACTCGTCGACCGGCTTCCGGTGGCCGGCGGACTCATCCGCTACGGGGTGGCTCCCGACCACCCGGCGACCAAGAAGATCGGCGACACCTTCGCCCGCTTCCACACCCACCCGCGTGTGCGACTGCACCTCGGCGTCGATGTGGGTGAGGACGTCACCGCCGTGGAACTCGCCGCGCACCACGACGCGGTGATCTACGCCGTGGGCGCCGCCACCGACCGGCGGCTCGGCATCCCCGGCGAGGACCGGACGGGCAGCCTCTCCGCGACCACGGTCGTCGCCTGGTACAACGCGCATCCGGAGGTCGCACCGGACGCCGTCGCCCTCTCCGCCGAACGTGTCGTGGTGGTCGGCAACGGCAACGTCGCGCTCGATGTCGCACGGATCCTGGCATCCGACCCCGGGTCGCTGGCCGGTACCGGCATCGCCGGGCACGCGCTGGCCGAGTTGCGCCGCAGCAAGGTGCGCGAGGTCGTACTGCTCGGGCGCCGCGGCCCCGGGGACGCCGCCTACACCCGCTCCGAACTGCTCGCGCTCAAGCACCTTCCCGGAGTGGACCTGGTCGTGGACGCCCACGACGAGCGGATCGGGGCCGTGATCGACGCGGCCGGGCCCGGGGACAAGGCCGCGGTGCTCCAGGGCGTGGCGAGGGAGCCCGTCGACTGGTCCCGGCCACCGGACCCGGCAGGGCGCCGCCGTATCGTCCTCCGTTTCCACTCCGCGCCGGTGGAGATGCGCGGGGACGGGAGCCTTCGCGCGGTGCGTGTGACCGACGGCCGCGACCATGGCGACGGCGACGGGGGCGGGGGCGGCGAGACGGAGATACCGGCCGGGCTGGCGCTGCGGGCCATCGGGTACCACGGAGTGCCCCAGGCGGAGCTGCCGTTCGACGAGACCACCGGAACCGTTCCCCACGAGGGCGGCCGGGTTCCCGGCAGACCGGGGACGTATGTCGTGGGCTGGATCAAACGCGGGCCTTCGGGAGGCATCGGCGCGAACCGCACCTGCGCGGCCGAGACGGTCGGCACCCTCCTGGCGGACGCGGTCGCCGGCACACTGCCCACACCGGAGGGCGGAGCGCGGGCGTTCCGCCGTCTGGTACGGCGTCGGCGCCGCTGAGGCTGTGCCCTGCCGCAGAAGTCCGCAGCCGGCCGACGCCGATGGGGTGGGCGCGGTCCGCCTGCACTCTGGGCCCCAGGATCGGCCCCGGACCCAGCCCGGTCTCAGAAGCCCCGCACCGGGGTGACGGTGCCCGCCAGCGGGCGGCCGGCTGCGAACCCGGCGACGTTGGCCTCGACCCGTTCGGCGAGCCCACGCCAGTACGAGGAGCGCGGGTTGGCGCAGTGCGGCGTGATCAGCGCGTTCTCCAGCCCCCACAGCTCATGTCCGGCGGGCAGCGGTTCGGGGTCGGTGACATCCAGTGCCGCTCCCCCGATCGTGCCGTTCTTCAGCGCGTCCACCAGATCAGCGGTGACGACCAGACCGCCTCTGGCGACATTGACCAGCCAGGCGTCCTGACGCATCAGGGCGAACTCCGCCGCCCCGAACATACCGCGGGTGTCGGGGGTCGCGGGCGCCGCACCCACCACGAAGTCCGCATCGGGCAGCACCTCCCGGAAGGCGGCACGCGGCACAGTACGCTCCGCGCCCGGGACCTCGCCGCGGTCGGAGACCGCCAGGATCCGGCAGCCGAACGGCTCCAGCAGCCGGATCAGTGAGCGGCCTATGCCGCCGCAGCCGACGACGGCGACGGCCGAACCGGCGAACTCCCGGGTGAGGTTGGCGCTCCACTCGCGGGACCGCGCCAGCCGGTGCAGCCCGCGCGCCGCCGCCAGCATCAGCGCGAGGGCGTGTTCCGCGACGGCCTCCCCGTACGAACCGGTGGCCGCGGTGAAGACCGGCTGCGCGCGGATCACTCCCGCGTCCGCCCAGCGCTCCACCCCCGCATGCGGCAACTGCACCCAGCGGATGCGTTCATGGAGCATTCCGTCCAGCTCGGCCGGGTCGTCGCTGCCGAAGTAGACGATGGCCTCGGCCTCCGCCAGGGGTACGGGCCGCCCGCCCCCGGCCCGTACCGCTTCGAGCAGTACGGGCACCGGCTCGGGGCCTACATGGACGGCGGGCGCTGCGCAGGTGGGCGCGGTCATCGTGGATCCTCCGGGAGTCGCGATCGGGGTATGCGGAAGGGGAGCGTCAGGGCAGGAACCCGAGATCCGCCGAGACCAGCCGGGCGCACCGGCGCACCTCGGGCAGCAGGCCGTGCAGTTCCGCACGGTCGGCCTGGGCGCGCAGCGCGGTGAGCGAGACGGCGGCCGTCACCTCGCCGTGGGCGTTGCGCACCGGGACGGCGACACAGTGCACGAACTCCTCGAACTCCCCGTCGTCCACGGCCCAGCCGCGTTCCAGGACCGCCGCCAGTTCGTCGTCGAGGGCGGCCCGGGTGGTGAGTGTGGTGGCGGTGTGGAGGGTGAATTCCCAGCCGTCGAGGAGCTGTTGGGTGTGGGCGGGCGGAAGGTGCGCGAGGATCGCCTTGCTCACGCCCGCCGTGTGGAGCGGTACGGCCCGGCCGATCCTGGCGTAGAGGCGGACCGGGCCGGGCGGCGAGACGCTGTCGATGTAGACGATCGAGTCGTCGCGGAGCGCGGCCAGATGCACGGTGTGGCCGGTGTGTTCCTGGAGCGCCGCGAGATGCGGCCGGGCGGTGTCGCGCAGCCCGAACTGACCGGACGAGCGGGCGGCGAGCGAGGCGAGCCGGGCGCCCGCGCCCCACCGGCCGTCGGGCAGGCGCCGGGCGAGGCCGCCGGCGTGCAGGGTCTGGAGCAGACGCAGGGCCGTGGTGCGGTGGACGCCGAGGCGTTCGGAGATGTCCGCGAGGGTGCGCGGGGACGCACTGGTGAACTCCACTATCTCCATGGCGCGTTGCACGGTCTGCGACATCCCCGGCCCCTTGTCTTCCGTCTGCCATCGGTCAGCCGTCGGCCTCCATGAGCACCCCGGCCGTTGACACGGGCGGCCCACACCCGCACCATTAGGCCGATCATAGCACCATTGGAATCCGGTGTGCATATGTCGCACACCGGCAGCCCGGACGGAGGGGGCCGATGAACCCCGATCAGGACAGCGCGGTCGGCAGGGACGACGGCGGCCTGGAGCACGACACGATGAGCCGGGTGACCAGGAGGCTGATGCCCCTGATCGTCATCTGCTACCTCGTCGCCTACATCGACCGTTCCAATCTGTCGGTCGCGGCCCTCACGATGAACCGGGCCATCGGGCTGACCGCGGCTCAGTTCGGGCTCGGCGCCAGTCTGTTCTTCGCCACCTATGTCGTCTTCGAGGTACCCAGCAATGTGCTGCTCGCCAGACTCGGCGCGCGCCGCTGGATCGCCCGCATCATGATCTCGTGGGGCGTCGTCTCCGGCTGTATGGCCCTGGTCGGGGGTGCGCAGTCCTTCTATCTCGTACGGCTGTTCCTCGGCGCCGCCGAGGCGGGCTTCACGCCGGGCATCATCTGGTACCTCGCCCGCTGGTTCCCCGTCAGCCACCGGGGCCGGGCGATGGGCCGCTTCTACGTGGGCGCCGCGCTCGCCACGGTCATCGGCTCCCCGCTCAGCGGTCTGGTCATGAAGATGGACGGCGTGCTCTCCACGCCGGGCTGGAAGTGGCTGTTCGTGGTCGAGGCGGTGCCCGCCGTACTGCTCGGGTTCATCGTCCTGAAGTCACTGACCGACACCCCGCAGGACGCCGCCTGGCTGCCCGAGCGCAACCGGCGCTGGCTCACCGACCGGCTCGACCAGGAGCGCGCCGAGGTCGCGGGGCGGCGCTCGGTCTCCGTACGCGAGGCGCTCACCAGTCCCGGGGTGCTGCTGCTCGCCCTCTTCTTCTTCCTCTACTCGTTCGACAGCATCGGTCTGACCCTGTGGATGCCGCAGGTGATCCAGGGCGGTTTCGGTGACCCGAGCGACTTCGTGACGACCCTGCTCACCGCGGTCCCCTATGCGCTGGCCGTGGTCGCCATGGTGGTCGTCGCACGCTCCGTCGACCGGCGCGGGAAGCACGCGCTGCACATGGCGGTGCCGATGGCCGTCTCGGGTGTGCTGCTCGTCGCGAGTGTGGCGGCGGGTCCGGGAGTGGCCGGCTTCTCGCGCTCTCCACCGGGGCGGCGTGGGCCGCGGTTCCCGCGCTCTGGGGCAGCGCGACGGCCTTCATGACCGGCGTCGCGGCGGCGGCCGGGGTCGCCTTCATCAATGCCTTCGCGAATGTCGCGGGGCTCGCGGTCACCCCGCTGATCGGTGTCGTCAAGGACGCCACCGGGTCCTTCGACGCGCCGCTGCTCGTGATCGCCGGCGCGATGCTGCTGGGTGCGGTGGTGGCGGTCGTGGCCGGCCGCTTCACCACGCCGGGCCGGCTGGCCGCCGAGACGTCGGAGGCCACCGGCGCCGATGCGGCGCCGGTGGCCGTGCGGTCCGAGGGCTGAGCCGCCGTAGGGCTGAGCCGCCGTAGGGCCCGGGCGCCGACCCGTCGTGCGGCCCGGGGCCGGACCGCCGTGCGTCCCGGAGCTGAGCCGTCAGCCGCCCAAGGCACAGGCCGAGCCGCCCTCCAGGAGCTGCTCGACCTCGCTGCGGGCGGCTTCCACGACCGCACTCACCGCACGGGCGGCATCCGCTGCGCGGCCCTCGGCGATGGCGTCGGCGACCTCCTGGTGGCGGCGGACCGTGTCCGTCTCCACCTGATCGGGCATCAGCAGCAGCTCCCGCCGCGCCACGAGCAGCTCTTCGGTCACCTCGGAGAGCTGGGCGAACATCCCATTGCCCGACGCGGTGAGCAGCGCCCGGTGGAACGCCGCGTCGGCCGCGATGAAGCCCCGGCTGTCCCCCGCGCGGGCCGCGCCGGCCATCGCCTGCGCATGCGCGCTCAGGGCGCGGCGTTCCCCGTCACCCGCGCCCGTCGCGGCGAGCGCGGCCGCCGACGGTTCCACCGCGGCCCGCAGCTCGGCCAGTTCGCGCAGCTGGGTCTCCCGGCGCGGGGAGGCCAGCCGCCAGCGGATGACCTGGGGGTCGTACAGATTCCAGTCGGTGACGGGCCGTACGGTGATGCCGACGCGGGGACGGCTGGTGACGACCCGCTTCGACTCCAGGACCCGTACGGCCTCCCGGGCCACGGTGCGGGAGACGCCGTACCGCTCCTGTACGTCCTCCAGGCGCAGCACCTCGCCCGCACGGATCTCCTCCGCCGCGAGCGACTGGCCGATCCGGTCGACCACCTGGCCGTGCAGGCCTTGAAGCTCCACGTCGTTCCCCGTCTGCCGATGTGTCCGGTCCGGTGTGGTCAGCGGGCTGCCGCGAGGCGGCCCAGGAGGGCGGCGATCCGCTCCCCCGCCGCCTGTGGCCCGCCCGATGTCAGTGCCGAGCCCATACCGCAGGCGACGGCACCGGCCGCGATCCACTCCGGTGCGTTCTCGATTGTCACACCTCCCGTGGGAATTACGGGCGCCTGGGGCAGCGCGGCCCGTACATCGCGCAGCCAGGACGGCTCCACCGCCGATGCGGGGAAGAGCTTCAGGGCGTCGGCGCCCTCCTCCAGGGCCCGCACCATTTCGGTCGGGGTGGTCACGCCGGGGAGGACGGGGACGCCGTAGCGGTGTCCGGTACGGATGACCTCCGGGTGGAGGCTGGGCGAGACCAGGAAGCGGGCGCCCGCCTCGACGGCCGCCCGCGCCGCGGCCGCGTCGAGCACGGTGCCCGCTCCGATCAGGGCGCCGGGGCGCCGTCCGGTCAGCCGGGCCACCGCGCTCAGCACGCCCGGCGTCGTGAGGGCGACCTCCACCGCGTGCAGCCCGGCGTCGAGTACGGCGTCGGCGGCGGCGACCGCCTCATCGGGGCCGGCGGTGCGGACGATGCCGAAGACGCGCTGAGCCGTGACGGCCCGGACGGTCTCCCAGCGGTACATGTGGTCCATGGTGTGTTGCTCCTGGGAAGAAGAGACGACTGACGAGAGGGGTACGGAACGGTCCTGGGAACGACGGTCAGCGGTGGACGGCCTCGGCGCCGCCGGAGAACGCGGCGAGCGCCCGGTCAAGACCCGTCCGGCCGGGCAGCCCGTCGGTGTCTGTGACGCACTGCACGACGAGCGCCGCCACGGCGGCAGCCGTCCGCAGACACACGTCGTACGGCTCGGAGCGCAGCACCCCGGAGAGGAACCCGGCGGCGAACGCGTCCCCCGCGCCCACCGGGTCGGTCACCGGGACCCGGAAGGCCGGCTGCTCCCACGCCCCGTCCGCCGTACGGCAGGAGGCCGACTTGTCGCGGTGCTTGACCACCACGGTCCGCACCCCGGCCGCCAGCAGCCGCTCCGGGCCCGTCCCGCCGAGCACCTCCAGCTCGTCCTCGCCGGCGAGGACCAGGTCTGCCCGGTCCAGGAGCGGCCCGACGACCTCGCGCCACCGCTGCGGACTGCCGAGTTTCAGCCGTACGTTCGGATCGAAGGAGACCGTGGCCCCCGCCTCGTGCGCCAGCTCGAAGAGCCGGAGCGTGGCGAGGTGTGCGGAGTCCGAGAGCATCGGGGTGATGCCGGTGAGGTGGACGATGCCCGCGCCGCCCAGCATCTCCCGGGTCAGCCCTTCGGGCCCGAGGAGCGAAGCGGCGGAGCCCGCCCGGTGGTACTGCACGTCGATCGCCCTCGCCGGGTGGCTGTCGCGCAGCAGCAGCCCGGTGGGCGCGCCGGGGTCAGTCCCGGCGTACGAGGTGTCGATGCCGTCGGCCCGCAGCTGGGCCAGTACCGCCCGCCCGGCCGGATCGTCGCCGACCCGGCCGAGCCAGCGCACCGGGTGGCCGAGCCTGGCCAGACCGGCCGCGACATTGGACTCCGCGCCCGCGACCGAACGCCGGAAGGCGGTGGCCCGCTCCAGCGGGATGCCGGGCTCGGCGACCATCAGCAGCATCGCCTCCCCGCAGGTGACGACCCCGGTCCCGTTCATCGTGCCAACTCCGGTATCAGAGAGGAGAATTCCGCGCAGAAGCGGTCGATCATGCGCAGTTCCTCCTGGTCGAGGCGGTGCCCGGGAGCCCGGCAGTGCGCCGAGCCGAACCAGCCGCGGCGCACCGAGATCTCCTTCTCCGCGGCGACGATCAGCTCCACGTTCTGCATCCAGTACGAGAGAAAGGGCGTCATCCGGGTGTGCAGGGCGGCACATCCGTCCTCGTCGCCGGCCTCCCAGCGGCGCCACAGCTCGACGTACAGCTCGGTGAAGGAGCAGCCGGGCTGCACTCCGACCGCGCCGCGCCGCAGTGCGTCCGGCAGTTGGAGACCCGCGTAGCCGACGAGCGCGGGCAGCGGCCGCTCACCCGCCGCGAGGGCCGCGATGAAGCGGCCGGGTGGCGCGGACTCGACCTTCACCCAGCGCAGGTTGGCGTGCTCGGCCGCGAGCCGGTGCAGGGTCGGGGCGTCCAGAGCGGTCCCGGTCTGCGCGGGGGCGTACTGCAGGACGACCGGCAGCGGATCGACCGCGGCGAGCACCGCCCGTACATGGGCCAGTACGGCTTCGCGTGAAGGGCCGAGGAAATGCGGTGGCAGCAGATTGAGCGCGTCGGCGCCGCGCCCGGCGGCGGACTCGGCCTGGGCGACCGCATGCCGGGTCGCATGGTCGGGCACCGACACGATGGCGGCGACGCCGGGCTCGTCCCGGGTGCGGCCGAGCAGCAGCCCGGTGAGCAACTCCCTCTCAGCGCCGTCCAGTTTGTGGAACTCTCCGGCGAATCCGGGGAACATCACCGAGCTGACCCCGGTGGCCAGCACCCGGTCGACCACGGTCGTGAAGCCTTCCGGGTCCAGCTCGCCGTTGTCGTGGAAGGGCACTTCGAGCACGGGCGAGACACCGCGCACCAGGGCCTCTGCGTTCTTGGGCGTGCCCGTCCTTGGCGTACCAGTCCTGGCTGCGCCGGCCCTGGCCTTGTCGGCCGTGGACGTACCGGCCTCGGGTGTGTCGGTCATGGCGAACAGCTCCTCAGAAGGCGTGGCGCGGCGGGGCGGAGTCGGTGGAGCCGACCAGGAAGTCCAGGTCGACACCGGTGTCCGCCTGGGTCACATGCTGGGTGTAGAGGTAGGTCCAGCCGCGTTCGGCGGGCGGTTCGGGCGCTGTCCACCCGTCCCTGCGCCGCTCCAGCTCGGCATCGTCCACCAGGACGTCGAGACGGCGGCCCGGGACGTCGAGACGGACCCGGTCCCCGGTGCGTACGAGGGCGAGCGGGCCGCCCACGGCCGCCTCGGGTGCCACATGCAGCACACAGGCACCGAATGCGGTCCCCGACATCCGGGCGTCGGAGATCCGGACCATGTCCCGCACACCCGCGTCGAGCAGCTTCTTCGGCAGGGCGAGATTGCCCACCTCCGGCATCCCGGGGTAGCCCCGGGGGCCGGTGTTCCGTACGACGAGCACCGTGTCGGCCGTGACATCGAGGTCCGGGTCCTCGACGACCTCCAGATAGGCGTCGAGCGAGTCGAAGACCAGGGCCGGACCGGTATGGCTGAGCAGCCGCGGGTCAGCCGCGGACTGCTTGACGACGGCGCCGTCCGGGGCGAGATTGCCGTGCAGCACGGCCGTACCACTGCCCGCGGGCAGCACCGGGTCAGCGAAGGGCCGGATGACCTCGCGGTCGTACACCTCGGCACCCGCGCAGTTCTCCAGGAGCGAGCGGCCGGTCACCGTGACGGTGTCGGGGTGGAGGTGTTCGCGCAGCTGGTTGATGAGGGCGGGCAGCCCGCCCGCGTAGGCGAACTCCTCCATCAGGAAGCGGCCGGACGGCATCAGATCGATCAGCAGCGGGAGTTCGGCGCCCAGCCGGTCGAAGTCGCCGAGGGTGAGCGGCACGCCCAGGCGTCCCGCGATGGCGAGCAGATGCACCACCGCGTTGGTGGAACCGCCGATGGCCGCGTTGACGCGGACGGCGTTCTCGAAGGCCGCACGCGTCATGATCCGCTGCGGGGTGAGGCCGCTGGTCGCCAGCTCCACGGCGCGGGCTCCGGTCTCCTCGGCGAGCGTGCCGCGCCGGGCGTCGACCGCGGGCAGGCCCGAGCCGCCGGGGACCATCATGCCCAGGGCCTCGGTCAGACAGGCCATGGTGGACGCGGTGCCCATGGTCATGCAGTGGCCGGCCGAGCGGTTCAGCGATGACTCGAATTCGGTGAACTCCTCCTGGGTGATGGTCCCGGCCCGCAGCTCCTCCGTCATCCGCCAGATATCGGTGCCGGAGCCCACGGCTCGGCCCTGGAAGCGGCCGTTGAGCATCGGGCCGCCGGTGAAGACCATCGCGGGCACGCCCGCGCTGGCCGCCCCCATCAGGGCGGCGGGGGTCGTCTTGTCGCAGCCGGTGAGCAGGACGACGGCATCGATGGGGTTGGCCCGTATCTGCTCCTCTATCTCCATCGCGGCCAGATTGCGGTAGAGCATGGAGGTCGGGCGCAGGAACGGCTCGCCGAGCGACATCGCAGGGAATTCGAGCGGAAAGCCCCCGGCCTGGAGCACCCCGCGCTTCACCGCCTCCGCGATGAGCTGGAGATGGCCGTTGCAGGGCGTCAGCTCGGAGAAGGTGTTGCAGATGCCGATGACCGGGCGGCCGTCGAAATTGTGGCCGCCGCGCCCCATGGCCCGCAGATGATGGCGGGCGATGAAGCCGTTCTTGCCGCCGTCCCCGAACCAGGCGGCGCTGCGTAGCTGCGGTGCCATGTGGTGGTCCTTTCAGTGTGGTGAGCCTGTGCTGGGCCATATGCCGGTGCTGTGTCGTGATCCGTGCTGGGCCGTGATCCGTGCGGTGGGCAGCGGCTGTGACCTAGTCGTGTCCCGCCGCCCCTTAATGGTGCTATCAAATCACGATACGGTCCAGGCGTGTCCGGAGGACGCGTCGGAAGGGTCGATGATGACCAGCGCACCCAGGAGGAAAGCCATGGAGACCACGACGGAACGCACCACGATGAAGGCGGTGACCTGGCGGCTGATGCCGTTCCTGGTCCTGCTCTATCTGGTCGCCTATGTGGACCGCTCGAACATCGGCTTCGCCAAGCTGACCCTCCAGAGCGAACTGGGCCTGTCCAACGCCGCGTTCACCCTCGGCCAGGTGTGTTTCTTCGTCGCCTACGCGATCTTCGAGGTGCCCAGCAACATCTTCCTCGAACGGTTCGGGGCCCGCCGCTGGTTCGCCCGCATCCTGATCAGCTGGGGCCTGGTCACCGCCCTCACCGCGCTGGTCAGCAGCGGCTGGCAGTTCTACACCGCCCGCTTTCTGCTGGGCGCGGCCGAGGCCGGCTTCTATCCGGGGGTCCTCTACTTCCTGACCAAGTGGTATCCGTACCGCTACCGCGCCCGGATGACGGGCTGGTTCATGATGTCCACCCCGCTCGCCTTCATCATCGGGAACCCGCTGATGGGCGCGCTCGGCGGTCTCGATGGCGTGCTCGGCCTCAAGGGCTGGCAGTGGATCTTCGTCGCGACCGGTGTGCCCGCGGTGCTCCTCGGCTTCGTGACCCTGCGCGTCCTGCCCGGCGGCCCCGAGGAGACCGGCTGGCTCAGGACCGGCCAGAAGGAGTGGATCGCCACCGAACTGGCTGCCGAGAGCACCGCGCTGGACGGGGCCCACGAGTCCCCGCTGCGGACCCTCCGGGACAGGCGCGTGGTCCTGATGTCCCTGTACTACCTGTGCTTCCCGCTCGGTGCCTACGGGCTGAGCTTCTGGCTGCCGACGATCGTGGACGGTTTCGGCGGTCTGTCCGGGACCGCCGTAGGTTTCGTCACCGCGGTCCCGTACGTCTTCGTGGCCATCGGCCTGTACGCCGTGCCCAAGCTCGCCGACCGCAGCGGCTCCCGCTACCCGTGGATCGCCGGGACCGCCGCCGTCGGCGCCCTCGGCCTCGCGGGCTCCGCGCTGGTCCCCTCCGGCGCCCATGTGCTCCAGATGGCCTTCATCAGCCTCGCGGCGATGTGCATCTTCGCCGGTCAGCCGGTGCTCTGGTCCCTGCCGTCACGGTTTCTGACCGGGGTGCAGGCCGCCTCCGGCATCGCCATGATCAACGCCGTCGGCAACCTCGGCGGCGGCTTCGGCCCGATGGGCATCGGCGTGATCGTGGACCGCACCGGGTCCGCGGTCGCCGGACTGTGGTTCCTGGTCGCCGCGATGGCGGTGGCCGCGGTGGCCACGTACGGGATCAGGCGGCTGATCGAGAACGGCCGGGTCGTCGCACACACCCCGGGCGCAACGGTGGACAGCGACGCGTAGCCGGTCCCCCCGAGCCGGGGGAACGGCCCCGTTCCCGTCCCCCCGCTCCCACCGGTCCGCGTTGCCGAACCGGATCCGTCAGGTGAGGCTGATGACGGGAACCGAGAGCCGCAGGAGGCAACGATGGGGATCCGCAGGCTGGTCCGGGACTGGCCCGTCTACCGGCAGCTCACCGGCTCCGACCCGCTCGGCCGGGGCAGCGCAGCCGCCTCTCCCCGTACCGCCGGCCTCCGGGCCCGAACCGAGACCGCGGACCGTGTCGTCAAGTCGGTCTGTCCCTACTGCGCGGTCGGCTGCGGCCAGCAGGTGTACGTCACGGACGACGCCGTCGTGCAGATCGAGGGCGACCCCGAATCCCCCGTCAGCCGGGGCCGGCTGTGCCCCAAGGGCTCGGCGACCCTCCAGCTCACCACGGGTGACGCCCGCCGCCACGAAGTCCTGTACCGCCGTCCGTACGCCACCGAGTGGGAGCGGCTGGACCTGGAGACGGCCATGGACATGGTCGCGGAGCGGGTGGTGGAGACCCGGCGCCGCACCTGGGAGTGGGAGTTCGACGGACTGCGGACCGCACGGACACTGGGGATCGCGAGTCTCGGGGGCGCCACCCTCGACAACGAGGAGAACTACCTCATCAAGAAGCTGCTGACCGGTCTGGGCGTCGTGCAGGTGGAGAACCAGGCGCGCGTCTGCCACAGCTCCACCGTGGCGGGGCTCGGGACGTCGTTCGGGCGGGGCGGCGCCACCACCTTCATGCAGGACCTCCAGCACGCCGACTGCATCGTCATCCAGGGCTCGAACTACGCCGAGGCCCACCCGGTGGGCTTCCAGTGGGTGATGGAGGCCAAGGCGCGCGGCGCGAAGGTGATCCATGTGGACCCGCGGTTCACCCGGACGAGCGCCCTCGCCGATCTGCATGTCCCCATCCGCGCGGGCAGCGACATCGCCTTCCTCGGCGCCGTCATCAACCACGTACTGACCGAGGAGAAGGACTTCCGCGAGTACGTCCTCTCGTACACCAACGCGGCCACGCTGGTCAGCGAGGACTTCCGGGACACCGAGGACCTGGACGGCGTCTTCTCCGGCCTGGACGAGGAGGCCCACCGCTACACACCCGCGAGCTGGCAGTACGAGGGCGCGCAGGTGCAGGCCCCGGCCGGCGACCCCGACCAGCAGTACGCGGCGCGGGAGGAGCGCCCCGACACCGGCCGGCGGCTCGGCGAGGCGGGCGGGTCGGAGGCGCACGGCTCGGGCGGCGCGCAGACCCGCGCGAGCGCTCCCCGTGACGAGACGCTCCAGCACCCCCGGTGCGTCTACCAGGTGCTGAAGCGCCACTACGCCCGTTACACACCCGAACTGGTCGAGCAGACCTGCGGTGTCCCCCGCGAGACGTTCCTTGAGGTCTGCGAGGCCCTCACATCGAACTCGGGACGCGACCGCACCAGCGCCTTCTGCTACGCGGTCGGCTGGACCCAGCACACCGTGGGCTCGCAGTACATCCGCGCGGCCAGTGTCCTCCAGCTCCTCCTCGGCAACATCGGCCGGCCGGGCGGTGGCATCCAGGCGCTGCGCGGGCACGCCTCCATCCAGGGGTCGAGCGACATCCCCACCCTCTTCAACCTGCTGCCGGGCTATCTGCCCATGCCGCACGCACACGCCCACGAGAACCTGGACGCCTTCGTCGACGCGACCAGGACCGACAAGGGCTTCTGGGGCGACATGCGGGCCTACTTCGTCAGCCTCCTCAAGGCGTACTACGGGGAAGCGGCCACCGCCGACAACGACTTCTGCTTCGGCCACCTGCCGCGGCTCACCGGCTCCCACGCCACGTACGACACCGTGCTCGCGCAGCTGGAGGGGGTCTGCAAGGGCTACTTCCTGATGGGCGAGAACCCGGCCGTCGGATCGGCCAACACACGTCTCCAGCGGCTCGGGATGGCCAATCTGGAGTGGCTCGTGGTGCGGGACTTCTCGCTGATCGAGTCGGCGACCTGGTGGAAGGACGGCCCCGAGACCGAGACCGGGGAACTCCGCACGGAGGACATCGCCACGGAGGTGTTCTTCTTCCCCGCCGCGGCGCACACCGAGAAGTCCGGTTCGTTCACCAACACCAACCGCTGGGTGCAGTGGCACCACGCCGCCGTGGAACCCGGCGGCGACGCACGCAGCGACCTGTGGTTCACGTACCACCTCGGACGGCGCATCAAGGAACGGCTCGCGGGGTCGGCCGACCCGGCGGACCGGCCCGTCCAGGACCTCACCTGGGACTACCCCGTCGAGGGTGATCTCGCCGAGCCCTCCGCCGAAGCCGTGCTGGCCGAGATCAACGGACACGCGGCCGACGGCTCCCCGCTGAGCGCCTACACCCAGCTCAGGGACGACGGTTCCACCCGGTGCGGCTGCTGGATCTACTGCGGGGTCCGGGCCGGCGGCGTCAACCAGGCGGCCCGCAGGAAGCCCCACACCGAGCAGGACTGGGTGGCCGCCGAGTGGGCCTGGGCATGGCCGGCGAACCGGCGCATCCTCTACAACCGCGCGTCGGCCGCCCCCGACGGGACGCCCTGGAGCGAGCGGAAGGCCTATGTGTGGTGGGACGAGGCCCGGCGCTCCTGGACCGGTCACGACGTCCCGGACTTCATCGCCGACCGGGCGCCCGGCCATGTGCCGCCGGACGGGGCGACCGGCCCGGACGCGCTGCGCGGTGACGACCCGTTCATCATGCAGGCGGACGGCAAGGGGTGGCTCTACGCCCCCGCGGGCCTGGAGGACGGCCCGATGCCGACCCACTACGAGCCCCAGGACTCGCCCTTCCCGAACGCACTCCATCCGAACGTTCCCAGATCGCCCGTGCGCCGTCTGATGCCGCACGAGGGCAACCGCTACCACCCGAGCGGCGACGAGCCGGGCGCCCGGGTGTATCCGTACGTGGTGACGACCCACCGCCTCACGGAGCACTTCACGGCGGGTGGTATGAGCCGCTGGTCGCCCTATCTCGCTGAGCTGCAACCGGAGTTCTTCTGCGAGGTCTCCCCCGAACTGGCCGCCGAGCGAGGGCTGCGGAACGGCGGCTGGGCCACCATCATCACCGCCCGCAACGCCGTGGAGGCGCGGGTGCTGGTGACGCGTCGGATCAGGCCCCTCACCGTCCACGGCCGCACGGTCCACCAGATCGGGCTGCCCTTCCACTGGGGCCCGAACGGGGTGGCCACCGGGGACGCCGCCAACGAACTCGTCGCGATGTCGCTCGACCCGAACGCCCACATCCAGGAGGACAAGGCCCTGACCGCCGACATCATCGAGGGCCGCAGACCACGCGGGCCCGCGCTGCCGAAGCTGGTGGAGGAGTACCGGGTCAGGGCGGGCATCACGGACCGCACCGGAACGGAGACCGTCAAGTGACCGAGGTGACCGGCCAGTCACGCCATCTGCTCAGCGGCCCCGAGCCGGACCCGGCCCGGGACGCGGGGCACGACGACGCACCGCCCCGCGTCGGGTTCTTCACCGACACCTCCGTGTGCATCGGCTGCAAGGCCTGCGAGGTGGCGTGCAAGGAGTGGAACGCGATTCCCGAGGACGGCATCGCGCTGTCCGGGATGAGCTACGACAACACCCTCGGGCTCGGGGCGTCCACCTGGCGCCATGTCGCCTTCATCGAGCAGCCGGTGCCGTCGCCCGAAGGACGCACCGAACTGCCCCTGCTCGGCACGGAGACTCCCCCCGCGGCGGCTCAACGCGGAGCGGAACAGCCCGCTCCGGGAGACGGGGTGCGCTGGCTGATGTCGTCGGACGTCTGCAAGCACTGCACCCACGCCGCCTGTCTGGACGTCTGCCCGACCGGTTCCCTCTTCCGCACGGAGTTCGGCACGGTCGTCGTCCAGGAGGACATCTGCAACGGCTGCGGTTACTGCGTACCCGCCTGTCCGTACGGCGTGATCGAGCAACGCCCCACCGACGGACGGGCGTTCAAGTGCACGATGTGCTACGACCGGCTCGGCGCCGGGCAGGAGCCCGCCTGCGCCAAGGCCTGCCCGACGGAATCCATCCAGTTCGGGCCGCTCGACGAGCTGCGGGAGCGGGCGGCACTGCGCGTCGGCCAGCTGCACGAGGCGGGCGTGACCGACGCCCGGCTCTACGGCGACGACCCCGGGGACGGAGTCGGCGGTGACGGGGCGTTCTTCCTCCTGCTCGACGAACCCGAGGTGTACGGGCTTCCGCCGGCGCCCGTCGTCACCACCCGCGATCTGCCCGCCATGTGGAAGCACGCCGCGACCGCCGCACTCTCCCTCGCCGGCGGTGTGGCCGTGTCGTTCGCTGCCGCGGCGGCGGCCGGCAGAAAGGCCGTGCCGTTCGCGGCGACGGCCGGAAGGAAGGCCCGCCGATGAACGGCTCCGACGTGACCAGGGACGGCACCCACGGGGAGCGCCCCGGCCGCACCGCGTCCCCGCGCGGTCTCCAGCCGGACGGCGGGCGCCGTGGCGGCCGCAGGCGGCGGGGCGAGGAACTCATGGTGCCGCGCGCCGAGTTCGACTCGTACTACGGGCGGCCGGTCATCAAGGCGCCGTCCTGGTCGGCGACGGACATCGCCGGGTACTTCTTCTTCGGCGGTCTCGCGGGTGCTGGGTCGGTGATGGCGGCCGCGGCCCAGGCGACAGGCCGCACCACCATGACGAGGGCCATGAAGCTCTCCTCCGTCGGAGCGCTCTCGCTCTCCACCGCCGCGCTCATCCACGACCTCGGCAGGCCCGGCCGTTTCCACCACATGCTGCGCGTGTTCAAGCCGACCTCCCCGATGAGCGTCGGCTCCTGGCTGCTCGCCGGATACGGCTCCTGCGCGGGCGCGGCCGCCGCGACTTCGGTGACCAGGAGACTGCCGGCCGCGGGTGCGGCGGCGACGGGCGGCGCCGCGCTCCTGGGGCCTGCCGTGGCCGCCTACACGGCGGTGCTCGCGGCGGACACCGCCGTACCCGCGTGGCACGGCGCCCACCGTGAACTGCCCTACGTCTTCGTGGCATCGGCGACGGCGGCCGCATCGGGCATGGCCCTCGCGGTGTCGCCGGTCCATGAGACGGCTCCCGCCCGGTGTGCGGCCGTCCTGGCGGCGGTCGCCGATGTGACCTCGATGAGACTGGCGGAGCGCCGGCTCGGCATGGTCGCCGAGACCTACCGCACCGGCCGCGCGGGCACCCTGCTGCGGGCCGCGCGCGGCCTCACCGTCGGCGGGGCGGCCTGCGCCGCGCTCATCGGGCACCGGAGCCGCCCCGCCGCACTGGGCGCGGGTGCGCTGCTGCTCGCGGGCTCGGCCTGCACCCGGTTCGGCGTCTTCGCCGCCGGTATCGCCTCTGCCGAGGACCCCGCGTACACGGTGGTACCTCAGCGCGAAAGGCTGCGCCAGGAAGAAGCAGCCGGGAAAGGAGCCAGGATGCGGACCGACAAGCTCGGGATCTATCTGAACGATCACCTCATGGGTGCCTCGGCGGGCACCCGGCTCGCCCGGCGTATCGCCGACCAGCACCGCCGCTCGGTTCGGGGCCCGGAGCTGCGGCGCATCGCCGAGGAGATCGCCGAGGACCGCGAGAGCCTGCTCGCACTCATGGGCGCACTCGGCGTGCCCGCCCGTCGCTACAAGATCTACGGCGGCCGGGCCGCCGAGCTGCTGGGACGCCTCAAACCGAACGGTGCCGTGTACCGCCGCTCGGGGCTGAGCACCCTCATCGAGCTGGAGACCCTGCGGCTGGGCGTCGAGGGGAAGTCGCTGGTCTGGCGCACGCTGCTCGCGATGGCTCCGCAGGACAGCCGACTGGACACGGACCGGCTGAACACGCTCCTCGGCCGGGCACAGCGGCAGATCGACGCGCTGGAGACGATGCGGCGCTCGGCGGCCGGGAGCATCTTCGGCGGCGAAGGAGCCAACGGCCAGGGATGACTGGGCGTCAACCTCTGCATTCTGAAAGGTCGTTGGTGTACTGCACCCGCCGCCGTGCACCGGGTCAGGGGCC